>JAKAGN010000100.1 GCA_021815525.1 Deltaproteobacteria bacterium | reverse complement strand
TCATGAATGCGGAGACGGCGCTTCTCACGGAGGTCCCGGAGGTGGGGCCGGTGGTGGCCGAAAGCGTGGCCGTCTTCTTCCGGCACCCGGAAAACCGGCGGCTCATCGAAAAGATGCGGGAGCGCGGGGTCGTGGTGGAGGATGAGGTCCGCTCCGCGGCAAGCGATGGGGCGGGGCAGCTTTCCGGCAAGACCTTCGTGCTTACCGGCACCCTTGCCGGAATGAGCCGCGACGAGGCCAAGAAAAAGATCGAGGCCGCGGGCGGCAAGGTGTCGGGCTCGGTCAGCAAGAAGACCTCCTTCGTGGTGGCGGGCGAAGACCCCGGCTCGAAGCTCGACAAGGCCCGGGAGCTTGGGGTTACGGTCATCGACGAGGCGCGGCTCGTCGGCATGTTGGAGGAGAAGGCATGAGCGCCGAAAAGCGGGTGAGGGTTGTGGTTGAGGGCCGGGTGCAGGGGGTGTGTTTCCGGGCCGAGACCCGGCGCGCGGCCCTGAAGCTGGGGGTGAGCGGCTGGGTGCGGAACCTTGCCGACGGCCGCGTTGAGGCCCTTTTCGAGGGGGATGCCGCCTCGGTGGATGCGGCCCTGGAGTGGTGCCGCCAGGGGCCTGCCCTGGCGCGGGTTTCGCGCGTTACCGTCTCGGCCCTTCCCCCAGGGCGCGAGTTTTCCTCCTTCGAGGTGCGGTATTCCTGAAATCCCCGAGGCTCAATCCCCTGCCGAAAGGCGCTCCACCAGGTTCTCGCACAGAAAAAGCATGGACTCGATGTCCAGGTGCTCGGTTATGGTCTCATCCAATAGGACCTTGGCCTCGGCCTCCATGCCGTCCTCCGGGGCCGCGTCCCAGAAAAGCAGCAGGAGCGGCACGCGCGGCAGGGGTCTGAAGAGAAACGAGAGGTCGGCCGTGGGCCCCTCCCCCGCCGCTTCCACGCCGCCAGCTTTCAGGGCGCGCTCCTTAAGAAGCCCCACCCGCCCCGAGAAGCGCTTCACCAGCGGGGACACCACGTGGGCCTGCATGGATTTCTGCTTGGAGACGGTGTTCTTGATGGACTCGAAGCCGATCCACTTTCCCGTGGGCGGGCGGCTGCCGCCTTGGGCCAGGTGGTTGTAAAGGAAGGTGGCCGAAAGGCGCGGAAGCTCCGAGCCGTCCTCGGCCGTCATGCCCTTTTCCGTGATGAGGACCGCCTTGTCCCAGAAGGGGAGCCGGACGGCGGCCGAGCCGTCGGGAAGCGTCATGGGCTCGGCCCCCAGGCGGCCCGGAAGGTCCGTAAGGCCGGTCTTCGCGGCGCGCTCGCGGGCGTAGACAAGGGCGTCCTGCTGCATGTCGCGGCGGGTCCAGCGGTGATCGGCGTACTGGGCGGCAAGCTCCGGCGCGAGCCGCTCCACGGTTTCCCTCGATAAGTGCGGGCAGCCGGAGAGGGGATGCTGGTCGGCCACCACGGCCGCCGCGAAGGCCATGCAGGTGGAAAAGCCGCAGTCGCGGCAGTTGGTGCGGGGCAGCACGTCGCGGTAGAGGCTTACGACGGAGAGCGCCATGGATACTCCCTCGCTTGGGTGTCGTTTCGCTCCATTATAAGCACGAAGGGCCGAAAGGCAAGCCGCGTCGCAAAAGGCCTCCCCGAAAAAAGAAGGGCGGAAGGCCCGTTCGCCGGACCTCCCGCCCCTGTTCTTTCAAAATCCGCCGCCCGCACGAACGGGCGCCCCGCTATCCCTCCATGTTCGCTATACTGTATCCCCTCTCTCCGTGAAGGGCGAAATCCATGCCCGCCACCTCGCGCTCCTCGTCCAGGCGGAAGCCCACCGTCTTTTGCACCACGAAGCAGATGACAAGGGTCATGGACACGGCCAGGGCCACGGTCACACCGAAGCCCAAGACCTGGATGCCGAACTGGTGCAGGGCGTTCCAGCCGGCGACGGCGGCCGAGGCCTTGTCCATCCAGCTTTGCCGTATGAAAAAGGACAGGAGCAGGATGCCCATCCCGCTTCCCACGCCGTGCACGCCGAAGCAGTCCAGGCTGTCGTCATAGCCGAAGCGGCCCTTGAGCTGAAGGGCCGTGTAGCAAATGCAGGAGGAAAGCGCCCCCAGGATCAGGGCTCCCCAGGGCTGCACGACTCCGGCGGCCGGGGTGATGGCCACGAGCCCAGCCAGGATGCCGGAGACAAGGCCCAGGGACGTGGCCTTGCGGTAGTGGAAGGCCTCGATGATGACCCAGGTGAGCGCGCCGCTTGCCGCCGAGACCTGCGTCATGGTGAGCGCCCGGGCGGTCTCGAGGCCGCTCTGGACCGTGGAGCCCGCGTTGAACCCGAACCAGCCCACCCACAGGATTCCCGCGCCCATGATGGTCATGACGAGGTTGTTGGGAAGCATGGCGGCCTTGGGATAGCCCTTCCTCGGCCCCAGAAACATGGCCGTCACCAGGGCGGAAAAACCCGCGGAAACGTGGATCACCAAGCCTCCGGCCAGGTCCACCACCCCGGCCGCGCCCGCCTTGTATAGCCAGCCCGAGGGGGCCCATATCCAGTGACAAAGGGGGCAGTAAACGCACAGGAACCACAGGATGATGAACATGACGTAGCCCCGGAAGTAGACCCGCTCGGCCAGGGCGCCGGCGATGAGGGCCGGGGTGATGATGGCGAACTTTCCCTGGAACATGGCCACCACGTACTCGGGCACGCCGTTTACAATGGTGCTGTCGATGCCTTTCAAGAGGAAGTAGTCGCTTTTCCACCCTATGAAGCCGCCCAGCACGTTGTCGCCGAAGGCCAGGGCATAGCCCACCACCACCCACAGCACCCCGATCACGGGAATGGCGATCATGCTGTGCATCATGGTCCCCAGGACGTTCTTGGACCGGACGAGCCCGCCGTAAAACATGGCCAGCCCCGGCACCATCAGGAGCACCAGGGCCGTGGAGGTGAGCATCCAGGCCGTTATGCCGGTGTCCACGCCGTGGGGATCGGCGGCCAGCGCGGGGGACGAAAAGATGGCCGCGGAAAGAATAGCCGCGGAGCAGGCTTGTTTTTTGGTCATGGGATCTCCTTGTTTTCCATGGGTTGCGGAATAAACGCGCCGATCCCCCTATAGACGCTCACGATTGCCATGTCAACTCATTGATTTTAAAGGATAAAATTGAGTATAGCCAACAAATTTGATATTTTTGTTAGCCAAACCGATACTACTATTTTGTAGCGCCTTGCTGGTAAATATACAAGATTATGACAAAAAGGTGGCGTCGCCGTAGCTGAAAAAACGGTAACGCAGCGCCACGGCCTCGCGGTACGCGGCGAGGATCCGCTCCCTTCCGGCAAAGGCGGAGACGAGGAGTATGAGGCTGGTTTTGGGGAGGTGAAAGTTGGTGATGAGGGCTTTAACCACCCGGAAGCGGTGGCCCGGGAGAATCGTCAAGTCGCAGTGCTCCGAGCCCGGCCGCACAAGGCCCGATTCGCCGGCGAAGAACTCCA
Source organism: Deltaproteobacteria bacterium (assembly GCA_021815525.1). Lineage (GTDB taxonomy): Bacteria > Desulfobacterota > Desulfobacteria > Desulfobacterales > Desulfatibacillaceae > JACRLG01. The sequence continues at coordinate 5,137 of JAKAGN010000100.1, read as the reverse complement.
GCGTGCGGGTGGAGGTGCTGCCCACCGCAACCACCCTGCGGTCCTCGGAGACGGCGCGGTTGACGGCCTCAGCCGTCTCGGGCGGCAATGTGGCGCGCTCCGGGTGGGCCCGGTGCTGGCGGACGTCGGCAACCCGCACCGGCGAAAATGTGCCGTAGCCCACGTGGAGGGTGACGCTCGCCGTCTCCACGCCCCGCTCCCGCAGGCGGCCCAAAAGCGCCTCCGAAAAATGCAACCCCGCGGTGGGCGCGGCCACGGCCCCGGGGTCCCTGGCGTAGACTGTCTGGTAGCGTTCCGCGTCGTCCCCGCCCGGGCCGCCCCCGGGCCTCCTTATGTAGGGCGGAAGCGGCACCCGGCCGATCCGCTCCAAGACCTCGCCCGCGTCGGCGCCGAAGGAAAAGGCCAGCGTGTAGATTCCGTCCGCGCCGGAAAGTATCCGCGCCGTGGGGCCGCCGTCCAAGTGGATGAGCCCGCCCGGGCGCGGGGGTTTCGACGAGCGCACCAGGCACGGCGAGGTGAAGACGCCGCTTCTGCGGGCCTCCTCCATGCCGCCCGGAAAATCCATGACGAGGACCTCGCAGGCCCCGCCCGTGTCCTTGACGCCCGTTAGCCTGGCCCGGATGACCCGGGTGTCGTTCATGACAAGAAGGTCGCCCGGAACGAGAAGGTCCGCCAGGTCCGAAAAAAGGCGGTGCGAAACCGTTCCCGCGACCCGGTCCAGAACCAGAAGGCGCGAGTCCTCGCGCTCCCTTGCCGGGGCCTGGGCGATCAACTCCTCGGGAAGCTCGTAATCGTAAAGGGAAAGATCGTAATCGCCTTCGGTCATGTCCACAATTCTGTATTCCTCACCGATTCCATAACCATCAGTATTGGGGTGGCTCCGGCAACTCGTTCCCGGCTAGCTTCGCGCAAGATGCCCTTTGCTAACATATTGGAAACAGAGCGGGTCAAAGACCTCTTGTCCTTCGGACCCCGGCAACGAGTTGCCGGGGCCCCCCAGGGATTTGCCTTTGAAGCGCGAACGCACGCGGATCGCGTTTTCCGCCAGGCTGCTATCAGAAGCAGATTGCCCTTGCAACCCCGCCGCAAAGTTCTTATTGTTCGACATCCGCCGGGCTCTTGGGGCGGGGGAAAACGGTTTGATTTCAATTAAAAATTTCAAAGGGTTATCGTCATGGAGTTCGAGGCGGTCATAGGGCTTGAGGTCCACGCGCAGTTAAAAACCCGGTCGAAAATCTTCTGCGGCTGCTCCACGGCCTTCGGAGCGCCCCCCAACACCCACGTGTGCCCGGTCTGCCTGGGGATGCCCGGGGTGCTGCCCGTCCTGAACAAGAAGGCTGTGGACTTCGCCATAATGACCTCCATCGCCACCAACTGCACCGTGGCGCGCGAGTCCCGCTTCGCCCGCAAGAACTACTTCTACCCCGATCTTCCCAAGAATTTCCAGATCTCCATGTACGAGCTGCCCCTTTCGGAGCACGGATGGCTCGAAATCGAGACCGCCGCCGGAAAAAAGCGGGTTGGCATAACCCGCATACACATGGAGGAGGACGCCGGAAAGCTCGTCCACGACGAGTTCGCGCCCGTATCCCGGGTGGATTTGAACCGCACCGGAACGCCCTTGATGGAGATCGTGAGCGAGCCCGACATGCGCACGCCCGAGGAGGCAGGGGCGTATCTTCGGAAGCTCCACGCCATTCTGCGCTATCTCGACGTGTGCGACGGCAACATGGAGGAGGGCTCCTTCCGCTGCGACGCCAACGTGAGCATAAGGCCGCGCGGCCAGGAGGCCTTCGGCACCCGCGCGGAGCTCAAGAACATGAACTCCTTTAAGAACGTGGAAAAGGCCCTCGCCTTCGAGATCGCGCGCCAGACGGCGGTGATCGAGGACGGCGGCCGGGTGGTCCAGGAAACGCGCCTCTGGGATGCCAATGCCATGAAGACCCTTCCCATGCGCGGCAAGGAGGAGGCCCACGACTACCGCTACTTCCCGGAGCCGGACCTTCTGCCCCTGGTGGTCTTCCCCCAGTGGGAGGAGGAACTGAAGGCGCGTCTCCCCGAGCTTCCCGACGCCAGGAAGGCCCGCTTCACCTCGCAGTACGGGCTTTCCGACTACGACGCCGGGGTGCTGACCTCCGAGCGGGAGCTGGCGGACTTCTTCGAGGCGGTCATGGCCTCCTGCAAGGGCGAGCCCAAGCAGGCCGCCAACTGGGTCACCGGCGCGCTCATGGGGCTATTGAACGCCCGGGGCCTTTCCATATCGGAGTCCCCGGTTTCGGCCCTGGCCCTGGCAGCGCTCCTCACGCTTCTCGATTCGGGCGTCATATCCGGAAAGATCGCCAAGACCGTGTTCGAGGAAATGGCCGAAACCGGCAAGGCCCCGGACGTGATAGTAAAAGAAAAAGGCCTAGTGCAGGTGTCGGATGCCTCCGTCATCGAAAAGGCGGTGGAGGAGGTCCTTGCCGAAAACCCCGCCGAGGTCACGGGCTACAGGGGCGGAAAGACCAAGCTCATGGGCTTTTTCGTGGGGGCCGTAATGAAGAAGACCCGTGGAAAGGCCAATCCGGGGCTCGTCAATGAACTGCTGAAAAAACGGCTGGACGCCTGATCTGGCCGCGGCCGGTCAAGATGGAGAGGACCCAATGGGCAATGTAACGGTCAAGTTCCTCCCCCACGACAAGTCCATCGAGGTGGAGGAGGGAGTAAGCGTCATAAGGGCCGCCATGGCGGCGGGAGTGCACATAAACGCGTCCTGCGGCGGTGAGGGCGTGTGCGGCAAGTGCCGGATTTTGATCGAGGAAGGCGCCATCGAGGGCGGCGGCCGCGACAAGCTCCGGCCCGAGGACTGGGCCAAGGGCTGGCGGCTTGCGTGCCAGAGCACCGTCACGGCCGGCGTCACCATAAGGGTCCCCATCGAATCGAACCTGGACGCCGCGGTCCTGAACAAGGGCCAGGCCCCGCGCCGCACGGCCCAGATCCGGCAGATGGACTTGGATCAGCTCAAAGAGGAGGGCCTCTTCGTGCCGCCGGTGGAGGAGCGCTACCTGGAGCTTTCGCCTCCCTCCGTCGAGGACAACGTGTGCGACGCCAGCCGCGTCATAAACCACCTGCGCCAGCACTTCGGCGAGCACAGGATGAAGGTGGACCTGCCGGTCATCCGGAAGCTTCCCGACACCCTGCGCGCCTCGGACTTCAAGGTGACGGTGTCCCTGGCGCGGCCCGTGCGCCTAGAATGCGGCAGAAGCCACATAATAAACGTGACCCCGGGCGACACCACGGACCGCAACTACGTCCTGGCCGTGGACATTGGCACAACCACCGTCTACGGGCAGCTGGTGGACACCATAAGCGGCAAGGTGCTGGCGGAGCACGGCGAGTTCAACAGCCAGGTGAGCTACGGCGAGGACGTCATCAGCCGCATAGTCTACGCCGAAAAGCCCGGGGGCCTCGATCGCCTGAACGAGGTGGTGGTGGGCACCATCAACAAGATTTTAAAGCGCATAATACTTAGAAGCGGCATAGACGCCGAGGAGATCACGGCCGTGTCGCTGGCCGGTAACACCACCATGACGCAGCTTTTCATGAAGGTGAACCCCAGGCATATCCGCCGCGCGCCCTACGTACCGGCCGCCACCCTCTACCCGCCCGTCAAGGCCGTGGAGCTGGGCCTGGATCTTCCGCCCCACGTGACGGCCCTCGTGTACCCCTGCGTGTCCAGCTACGTTGGCGGCGACATCGTGGCGGGCGTCATGGGAAGCGGCATGTACCGCTCCGAAAAGCTGACGCTCTACATCGACATCGGCACCAACGCCGAGATAGTGGTGGGCAACCGCGACTGGATGATGTGCGCGGCCTGCTCGGCCGGGCCCGCCTTCGAGGGCGGCGGCGTGGAGCACGGCATGAGGGCCACGGTGGGGGCCATCGAGGACTTCTCCATCGATCCCATAACCTGGGAGCCCATGAACCTGACCATAGGCGACACCCGCCCCAAGGGCATCTGCGGAAGCGGCCTCATCATCATGCTGGCGCGGCTCTTCGAGGCAGGCGTCATCGACAACGCCGGAAAGTTCCACCGGTCGCTAAAAACCGACCGCATCCGCGAACGCGACGGCGTCGTGGAGTACGTGGTGGCCTGGCGGAAGGACACCCAGATCGACCGCGACATCGTCATAACCGAGTCCGACATAGATAACCTGATCCGCGCCAAGGGCGCCATGTACGCGGGCTACACCACCCTCTTGAAGGAGGTGGGCTTAACCATTGCGGATCTGGACCGCATAATTCTCGCCGGCGGCTTCGGCTCCTACGTGGACCTCGAAAGCGCCATGACCATAGGCCTTCTTCCCGAAACCGACCCGGAGAAGGTCACCTACCTCGGTAACGGCTCGCTCCTTGGGGCCAAGATGAGCGTCCTTACGAACCGCATCCGCCGGGACGTGGTGGAGGTCACCCACAAGATGACCTCCCTGGAGCTTTCCGAGGTGGCCTCCTACATGGACAACTACGTGGCCGCCCTGTTCCTGCCCCACACCGACCTTAATCTCTTCCCCCGCGTCGCCGCCCGGGTCGCGGAGCGGAAAAAGAATTAAAAGCGCCTCCGGCGGCCGGGGAGACTACGTCCCCCCGGACCCCCGATAAGTTAAGCGGGGAGCGTGTGCGCGGCACACGCTCCCCACGACTTTGGAGGGCTTCGCATTTTTCCGGCCGACTTTTGCTGCGCTGAAGTGGGGCTGACGGTAAGGCCCGGATAGGCGATATGTCGATAAAAATATGCAATTTTAGCATGTTATCTGACAAGCGTTCAAAAATTGAACGCTTCCGCGGCGGACGGGAACCGAGCGGGCCGAAGCGTTCAAAAAATGAACGCTTCATGTTCAATATTTTGAAATTTATATAAATTATACCTGAACTATCCAATAACCCCGCTCCACAAACGGAAGCACGCGACCACATTCGTCCCCTTCGGCCCCGGCAAGACGTCTCCTTATCGAAAACGCCTATCGACAAAAGCGGTTGACAAAAACGGCTGATCTGCTATAGCGGCCAAGGTTTTCCAGGCCTCTTATATATGGTGGGAAGACCTGGATTTCCGAGTGGATCGCTAAAGATTTGGGGAATGACCCCCGGCCGGGAGAAC
>JAKAGN010000099.1 GCA_021815525.1 Deltaproteobacteria bacterium | reverse complement strand
TGCTTTACCGTTTTCGGGCGCGGCGAGCGGCTCGACGCCTTGCCGGAAATGATTGAAATCCACAATCCGTTCTGTTAGCATCGGTCATGTTCCCATCCATCGGTCCGGCCAGGGTTTTTGGCCGGCTCTCTTTATGCCGGATCGAAACGGCTACACGGGTCACGCAACCATGCACGTCATCGCAGGATTTCTGATCGGGGTGGCCATACTGACCGGTTTTTACGATCCGGACAAGGTGGCCGAAGGCACGTATACCGTGGATACGGGGGTTTACACTGCCGCGGCGCCCCGCGAACAGCTGACAGGCATGGCTGACAGGCGTTTTCATCACGTGGCCAAGCAGATGTACGATTACAGTTGCGGCTCGGCGGCCTTAACGACCCTCCTCAACTACTATCTCGGCGAAAATCTTTCCGAATCCCAGATCATCAATGGCCTCCTGCGTTACGGCGACGTGCAGCGCATTTCGGAAACGCGCGCCTTTTCCCTCCTGTATATGAAGAGCCTCGTGGAGCCCCTGGGTTATGAGGCCCACGGATACAAGACGGACTTGGACGATATCAGGAAGCTCAACATTCCCTACATCGTGTCCATTGATTTATACGGCTACCTGCATTTCGTGGTGGTGAAGGGCGTTTACCGCGACCATATTTTCATCGCGGACCCGTCCATAGGCAACATCTCTTATACCCTGGAAAAATTTGAAAGCATCTGGTACAAAAACGTTATCTTCGTAGTGTTGCCGAAATCGGCCCGGAACGCCTTCCGCAGGCCGGACGGCACTCCGCGGCCCGTTCCCCGGCGCGTGGCCCGCTACAAGCGGCGCGGCAACGGCAACGGCTACGGGCAGGGCGGCAACGGGCATGGAAACACCTCGGGCGGATACGAAGAGCCATCCGGCTACGATTATCCCATCCCCTCCTCTCCGGAGGAGCTGAATGCCCTCGGCTTGGGCCTTCCCTTGCCGGCATCCCTCATAGCCAAGGGGTACGGCTACCCCGACAATGTCACCGGCAACGGTAACGGTCATGGCAACGCCAACGTGAACGGAACCGGAAACGGTTACGGAAACGCCATTGCAGCGAACGAGTACGGCAACGGCTTCGGCAACGGTTTCGGTCAAGGCAACGGTTACGGCCAGGGCAACGGCTACGGCCAAGGCAACGGCTACGGCAATGGGCAGGGCCAGGGCAACGGCTATGGCCAGGGTAATGGTTATGGCCAAGGCAACGGCTACGGGCAGGGAAATGGTCACGGCAACGGCGACGGCAACGTGGCTGGAGCCTGGGGCAACGGCTACGGCCAAGGTAATGGCTATGGTCAAGGCAACGGCTACGGTCAGGGCAATGGCTATGGTCAGGGAAATGGCCACGGCAACGGCGACGGCAACGTGACGACGGCCTGGGGCAACGGCTATGGCCAGGGTAATGGTTATGGCCAAGGCAACGGCTACGGCCAGGGCAATGGCCACGGCAACGGCGACGGCAACGTGACGACGGCCTGGGGCAACGGCTACGGCCAGGGTAATGGTTATGGCCAAGGCAACGGCTACGGTCAGGGCAATGGCCACGGCAACGGCGACGGCAACTTGGTGGCCGGCGCTTACGGATATGGTTCAGGCAACGGTTACGGCAACGGCGGCGGCGGATACGGGAACGGAAACGGCTTCGGGAACGGAAACGGCTTCGGCAACGGTAACGGTTTCGGCAACGGGAACGGCTTCGGGAACGGAAACGGCTTCGGCAACGGCAATGGTTACGGAAACGGCGGCGGCAATACGGGGACGACTCCGAACCGGCGCTACTTTCACGGTCTGGAGCTGACAAAGGCCGATCTGCGGTTCGTCGACAACGAAATGGCGCGGGATATCCGCATTACCACCCAGGATCCGCCTTCGCTTCTCGCGTCCACCTTTGAAACGGATTTCATGACCGGCATCGCCTACCGGGCCAAACCGGGCAATGTGACCCTTTCGGGGGGAGTTTCCGCTGGAGGAGTGCGTCGGAGCAGTTTTTTCGAGGTTAAGGCCAGTACGCTGACCGTCAAGGTGTCGTCCACCAACTGACCGGGCGTCGGAACATCATAGAGAAAGGAGTCGCTGGTTGCCACGCAAACTCTTAATTCCTGCTCTTTGCTTGTGCTTTCTCCTTGTTATGGGGGGAACGCCGGCCCGGTCAGAGGAGGGGACAAGCCCGGCGGTTGACCGGGAAGACCCCGTTAGGGCTCTTCAAAAACGCGTCCAGACCATGGAAGAGGAGCTGGAGTTTTACAAGAAGGAGGCTGAAGCCCGCCAAGCCCTCATGCCCACGGAAAAGGACCAGGATCAGCGCGAGCGCACGGAGGACGTGCTGAAGGCCTCCGAGGAGGAGGCCACCAAGTACGTGCTTTTGAAGCAGCGCACCATCGAGATGCGGTACACCCTTGATTACGAGCATTCCACTTACGACAAGGTGTATCCGTCCCTCCTGGACATCGAGCGGGAGACCTATTTCAATTTCGTAAACAGCTTGAGTTTCAGCTACGGCCTTCTGCCGCGCCTTTCCATCAACGCCACCATTCCCTTCGTGTTCAAGTATCAGAAAACGGGCACTTCCGTGTCGGAGTCCGACCTCGGGGATGTGTCGTGCGGAATTTCGTGGCAGCTTCTCCGTGAAGCCGAGCTGCAGCCGGCGGTTCTCATTTCCTTGGGGTACAGCGCACCCTCGGGCCGCAGCCCCTACAAGATCGACATCGAGCGGGAGCTGTCCACGGGCAACGGGCTTCACACCTTCAACCTGGGCGTGAACCTGAGCAAGGTCATCGATCCCGTGATCGCCTTCGGCGGCTTCGGGGTGAGCTACTCCCTTGACGTGACGGGGCTCAACCAGAAGCGCTACGGGGCGACCCTGGAGGAGGTGCAACCCGGCTACGGCTTTTCCTACGCCATGGGCCTCGGGTTCGCCCTTTCCTACAACACCTCCATCACGTTCCGTTTCAGCGCGTCTCACCAAGCCGCCACGAAGTACGTGATCAACGGGGCTATGTACGAATCCGACGAATCATCCAGCGCCTCCTTCATCATCGGGACGGGTTGGCGCATCAATCCCAAGACGAGCCTCAACATCTCCCTCGGATACGGCTTGGTGGGGATTCAGGATTACTCCCTGATGTTCAGTCTCCCCTTCGATTTCACCTTGTAGCGCCCTTCCCGGCCCGTTTGAAAATTCGGGCCGGGAAGTCAAATTGTTTCAGAGAGGGGATGCGTCAGCAGGAAACGACAATTAGACGGCCTGCTTAGGCTCAGGGACTATCGAGCGTGTTATCAGCCCTTTACAAACGAATGTTGCCGGTGCTTTGCGCCGTGGCCGCCCTTGTGTTTTTGGCCGGCGGCGCTTGGGCCGCCATGCATGAGCAAATGGCCATAGACCCCCGGGGCATCGCGCTGGGAAACGCCCTTTCGGCGGATCCGCCCGGCCCCATGTCCATCCATTACAACCCGGCCGGCCTGATGCACATCCGCGGGAAGGTTCTGGATGCGGGGATCACCTACCCCAACATCAAGATCAAGGCGCGCTTCGAGCAGCCCCCCAACTGGCAGGAGTTCTTCGGGTACGGGCCCGACCCCGTCGCCGGCACGGAGGCCGAGACCAACGGGGCGGGCATCAACATCCCCTTTTCCGGTCCCGCTTCCGTTTCCATCCTCCTGGGTCCCAACATGGGATACGGCTGGCGTCCGCCCGGCGCCCGCTGGGCCGCGGGCGTGGCTCTCTATGCGCCCTTCGCGGTGGGCCTCCAGTGGCCTTCCAACGCCGGGACCGTCTACGACGCGCAGTACCTTTACCAGCAGCGCATCGTGCTCTCGCCCGGCATCGCCTACAAGCTCACCGACAGCCTCTCCGCGGGCATTTCCCTCGGCATCGGCTCGGCGGCCATGGGCGTTCGCATGGACATGCGCGCTCCCAACGATCTGGTGGCCTTAACCGGCGTTCTGGGCGATCTGACCCGGGGGCTTCCGGACATCCTCACCCTGGGGCTCATTCCCTTTCCGCTCTTCGGCGGCGGCCTCGACCCCTTCGAGAGCATCGGCCGCATGACCGCGGCAAACCTGCAGGACAACCTGACCACGTCTTACAACGTGGGTCTCCTGTGGGAGCCCGTGAACTGGTTTTCGGCGGGCATCTGCTACCAGAGCGAAAGCAAGGCCAAGTTTTCCGGCACCTTTCAGCTGACCTATTCCCAGCGTTTCCAGAACATGATGAACTGGCTCGTGGCCAACGACCTCTTGAGGATCATTTCCGATGCCCTGGGCCTTCCCACCGACGGCGGGGTCCCCTTTCAGCGCGGCCGGGCCACCATCGAGTTCGAGTTTCCGCGGCGGGTGCAGGGCGGCATAATGCTGCGCCCCATCAAGCAGGTGAAGCTCTTGGTGGACGCCAACTGGGTGAACTGGTCATCCATGAAGGCGAACGTCTTCGAGTTCGACCAGCCCATCCAGCTCCTGAAGGTGGCCTACCTCATCGGTTACACCGGCGGCAACCAGAAGCTCATCCTGCCCCGCTACATGAAGGACACCATCCATTACCACTTCGGCCTGGAGCTCATGCCGCTCGACTGGCTGACCCTGCGTTTCGGCTACGAGCACCGGCCGTCCTCGGTCAATCCCAAGTACCGCGACATCATGTTCGCCCTTCCGGACCTCACCCTTTACTCCACGGGCGTGGGCATCCGGCTTACCCGGGACACCAACGTGGACCTGTCTTTCTCCTACGTCAAGGGTGAAGACATATCCTCCCGGCAAAGCGACGGAACCACGAGTTTGCTTTTGAACACCCGCGAGCTGACGAGCCTCATATACAACCCCTATGCCGGCCTGGACGTGTATCAGGAAACCAATGCGGTGATCTTTTCCGCTGGTATTACCTATCAATTTTAGGCAGTTACGCGGCGGGGAGCAGGCGTTTCGCCTCCCCGCCGTTTTTTATTTTCCGCCCCGCCCTTCTCCAATCCCCTCGAGCCGGCCTTCACCAGAAAAGCCTTGTCTCGCGCGGCTTTTTATCCTAAGAACCCGATAAAACCATAAGGGAAAAAACCGCGAAAGGATCGTTTAATGAAAAAGATCGAGGCCGTGATCAAGCCGTTCAAGCTGGAGGAAGTGAAGGACGCCCTTTCCGCCATCGGCATCAAGGGAATGACGGTCTGGGAGGTCAAGGGCTACGGCCGTCAGAAGGGCCACAAGGAGGTTTATCGCGGCGCCGAGTACATCGTGGACTTCGTTCCCAAGGTGAAGCTGGAGATCGTCGTGAATGACGAGATCGTGGAGCGTGTCGTGGATGCCATCCGCGGCGCGGCCAACACCGGCGCCATCGGCGACGGCAAGATTTTCGTGCTGCCCGTGGAGGAGGCCATACGCGTGCGGACCGGGGAGCGGGGCTCCGACGCGGTGTGACACAAGCGGGGTTTGCGTTGCGAGGCCCTGCGGGGGGAGGGACAAAGAGATGGATTCGTTGCGGCTGAATTCCCCGCGCCGTGAACGTCCTGGAGAAAATCAATGAGGCTTGCCGGCCCGAACCGGAAGCGCCTTTTGTGGGCCGCCCTCATTGCCCTGACGCTTCTGGCCTACCTTCCGGTCCTGAAGGCCGGCTTCATCTGGGACGACGACCAGTACCTCACCGCTAACCGGACCCTCGAAGACCCCCACGGGCTCGCCCGGACCTGGTTCTCCCTTTCGGCCAACCCCCAGTATTACCCCCTCGTGTTCTCCGGCTTCTGGCTGGAGCGCCGCGTCTACGGCCTTAACCCGCTTGGCTACCACCTGGCCAACGTGCTGCTGCACGCCCTTTCCGCCTGCGTCCTGTGGCGGCTCCTGGCGCTCCTCGGCCTTCCCGGCGCATGGCTCGCGGCCGCGGTCTTCGCCCTGCACCCACTATGCGTCGAGTCCGTGGCCTGGATCTCCGAGCGCAAAAACGTGCTTTCGGGCCTCTTCTACTTCGCCTCGGCTTACGCCTTCCTCCGCCATGCAACAGTGGGCGGCGGGCCCCCCCAGGAAAGCGCCCGGAGGCCGGGCTGGTACGCCCTTTCCCTCATCCTCTTCCTTGCGGCGCTCCTTTCCAAGACCGTCGCCTCGGTCCTTCCGGCGGCCCTGGTCATCGTCCTTTGGTGGAGGAAGGGGCGCGTGAGCGCCCCGGACTGGCTTAAGCTCCTGCCCTTCTTTGCCCTCTCGTCCCTCTTCGGATGCATCACGGTATGGGTGGAGCGCCACCACGTGGGGGCCGCCGGCAGCGACTGGTCCCTTGGCCCCCTCGAACGGATCCTCGTGGCTGGACGCGGCCTTTGGTTTTACGCCGCAAAAATTCTGTGGCCCGCGCGGCTGTCCTTCGTCTACCCAAGGGTCGCGCCCGATCCGGCCGATCCGGCGGCCTACCTTTTTCCCGCCGCATTCGTCCTGGCCGCCTGCCTCTTGTGGCTTTTCCGAAAGAGGATTTCCCGCGGACCCTTGGCGGCGCTTGGCTACCACTTCGTCGCCCTCTTCCCGGCCCTTGGATTTTTCAACGTTTTTCCGCAGCGTTACTCCTTCGTGGCGGACCACTTCGCCTACCACGCCATTCCCGGGCTCGTCGCGCTGGTGGTCTGCGGCATCGCGGGCAGGGCGGGGCGCCTCGCGGGAAATGCCCGGCCACTCGCGCCGGCCGCGGCGGCGGCCCTTCTCTCGCTCCTTTCAATGGCCTCCTGCCGCCACGCCGCCGTCTTCCGCGGTCCCGAAAGCCTCTGGACCCGCACCCTGGCCGAAAACCCCGCCGCGTGGATGGCCCACAACAACCTGGGCGTGTACCTGGAGTTTTCCGGCAGGACCCGCGAGGCCCTGGCCCACTACCGGCAGTCGCTCCGCCTGCGTCCGGACCTCCCGGAGGTGCACTTCAACCTTGCCGTCATCTACGGAAAGATGGGCGACGCGGAGCGCGCCTCCCGGCACCTGGAGCGGGCGCTGGCCCTCGAGTCGACCATGGACGAGGTCCACTACCGGCTAGGTCTCCTGCTCCTCGCCAAGGGGGAAAGAAACGAGGCCCTGATCCGCTTCATGAAGGCCGCCAGGCTCAACCCCCAAAACACCGCCGCCCTCTGCCAGATCGCCTCCATCCTGGCCGGAGCCGGGGACCGCAAGCGGGCCCTCTACTACTACCAGAAGGCCCTATCCGTTAACCCAGCCCTTTTCGAGGCACACGCCGGAATCGGGGGAATCCTGGCCGGAGCCGGCGACCCCAAGGAGGCCTTGCATCACCTGCGCCTGGCCCTATCCCTGCGGCCGGCGGACGCGGACGCCCGGAACGACTTGGGCGCCGTCCTTCTGCGCACGGGCCGCGAACGCGAGGCCCTCGCCGAGTTTTCCGAGGCGGTGCGCCTCTCCCCGCGCTCTCCCCGGGCCCTCACCAACCTGGCCCTTCTCCTTGCGAGATCCGGCCGCAGGGACGAGGCCATTGCCCGCTACCGCGAAGCCATTTCCGTCGAGCCCGCCAACCCCGATACCCTCTACAACCTGGGAGTGCTCCTGGCGCAGGCCGGACGCCACGCCGAAGCCCTGCCCCTCTTCCAAAAAGCCGCTTCCCTGGCCCCGGACTTCCAGGAAGCCCGCCAAGCCCTGGCCGTGGAATCGAGGAAATGAAAGGACCGCTGGGGGAGGGGAAACCCAATTCTCCGAAAAGGTTTCCCCTCCCCCAGCCCCCCTCCCCTTCCAAAAAAAGCAAAAGCGCCACAGGCTTCCGGGGAGACTACGTCCCCCCGGACCCCCGATAATGGCTCCGCATGTGCTGCGCACATGCGGAGCAGTTTTTTTGAGGGCTTCGCATCTTTCCGCCCGACGCTCGGGGCTTGGGAAACATGGGCGGCGCGGCGGCGGCGGGTTCCGGGTCGGCAACGATGAAAGCAAGGGAAAGCCCTTGCGGTTCTTGTCGAGGTAGTGTATATAATCTAATGGAATACTGTGTGATTCGCAAACGGAAAATGGTTCCGGGGGGCATGTGGGGGGTCACGACAAGCGCCGTTTCCCGAGGATCGGGCGGGATGTTCCCGTGGAGGTGAGCCGTCTGTCGTACCCGGTGGACTCTGCCGCAGCGAGGCCCGGCCGCGGCAAGGACATGAGCGGCGGAGGGATGCGTTTTTCGGGGCCCGTTCCCTACGAGCCGAGGGCCAGGCTCACGGTGACGCTGAGCATTCCCGGCTTCCGGCGCTTTCGCGGTGAGGCCCAGGATGGGGACGCCGCGGACCCCGCGATTTCCGCCGTGGCCGAGGTGGTATGGTGCCGGGAAGCGCAGGACGGCCAAGGTTTCGACGTGGGAATCCGATTCGTGGACATCTCCGCCGAGGATTACCGGGCGCTCAAGCGTTACCTCTCGGGGGCCGCCAACCCGGACGCCGCCTAAAGCCCCGGGGCGGATCGGTTTGGTCCACCGGATTTTTGCGATATAGATAGAACCTATCTTAAAATATTGAAAGCTGCGGGACGGGCTCCTCCATCTCCTTGCACCTTGCCCTCCTTTCCGCCCCGGCATTGTTCCGATGTTACCGTTCCATTGAAGATGCGCTCATGACGGTCCGTCGCGTGAAAGGTTTCCCATGCAGATCG
>JAKAGN010000098.1 GCA_021815525.1 Deltaproteobacteria bacterium | reverse complement strand
CCCTGACCGGCTCGGGGGTTTCCGCCGAGTCGGGCATTTCCACCTACCGCGACAAGGGCGGCCTCTGGGACACCCACCCCAGGGGCGCTGGGGGCGGAATGCTGGGGGTTTTGGCCGCCTACCCCGAGGAGGCCCCGCGCATCCTCTCGGATTTTTTCGGGGCCCTGAAGCGCGCGGAGCCCAACGCCGGGCACCTGGCCCTGGCGGAAATGGAGCGGGCGGGCAGAATCTCCGCCGTCATAACCCAGAACGTGGACGACCTCCACACGCGGGCCGGAAGCCGGACCGTCCTGGAGCTTCACGGAAACGTGATGCGCCTTCGCTGCACGGCCTGCGGAAAAAAGGAGCGGCCGCGGCGCGAGGAGTTCTTCGAGTTGGCCGTGAGGCTCGTCGACGGCATTTCGGGCGGCGATCTCGCGGGGCTTCTGGCGCAGCTTCCCCGCTGCATGGGCTGCGGCGGGACCCAGCGGCCCGACTTCGTGAGCTTCGGCGAGGAGGTCCAGGACCTCGCGGAGGCCGTGCGGCTATCCACGGAGGCGGGCTTCATGCTGGTCTGCGGCACCTCGGGCCTGGTGCACCCGGCCGCCGCGCTTCCGGGCTGGGCCAAGGAGCGGGGAGCCTACATAGTGGAGGTTAACCCGCGGGAGAGCGCCCTGACGCCCTTAGCGGACGAGGTTCTTCGGGGCAGCTCGGCGGAGATACTGCCGCGGCTTCTGGATTTGATGACGGCCTGAACGGAAAACTCCTTGCGGACGCACGCGCGGCGCAATCGCAAGGCAAGACTGACAATAGCCTCCTTTCCAATACCGGAAGTGTTTTGGAAGGGGAAAGGGAGGGGGGCGCGGGGGGAGGGGAAGGGGAGAACCTTTTATTCATAAAAGGTTCTCCCCTTCCCTGCCCCCCGCGAAATCCCCTCCATCGAAAGGAGATTCAACATGGGCGTGCAATGGGACGTTGGCTACATCATCTACAAGAGGGCGCTTCTCCACCCCGAGAAGGCGGCCATCATCTTCGAGGACGAGCCGGTCACCTACCGGGCCTTGAACGAGGGGGCCAACCGCGCGGCGCATTTTCTGCAGAAGAAGGGCTTGAAGAAGGGCGACCGCATGGTGGTTTTGATGCTTAACTGCATCGAGTTCCTGGAGCTTTACTTCGGTGCGGCCAAGCTGGGGGTCATCTTCGTGCCCCTAAACTGGCGGCTCGTCGGGCCCGAGCTGGAGTACCAGATAAACGACTGCGGGGCCCGCATGATCGTGTTCCACGACTCGTTTTTGGGCTCGGTGGACGGCATCCGCCCGCGGCTTACTGTGGAGGCTGACAAGTTCGTCTTCGCCCGCTCCGGCAACCCCGGCCAGCCCGCCTGCCCGGCCTGGGCCGTTGACTACTTCGAGAGCCAGAACGGCCGGCAGCTGGGCGAGCCCAAGCCGGACACCCCCGTGGAGATGGACGATCCTCTGGCCATCGTCTACACCTCGGGCGTGACCGGAAACCCCAAGGGCGCGGTGCTTTCGCACGGCCAGACCTTCTTCAAGTGCTTCCAGACCGCCCTTTACACCTCGGACTCCGGCGGGGGCGACTCGGAGGTGATGGTGGCCCAGATGCCGCTTTTCCACTCGGGCGGGCTCTTCATCGTGGCCACGCCCTCCATCTTCGGCGGCATAACCCTTGTGATGCGCAGGAACTTCAACCCCGACGAGTTCGCCGAGGACATCCAGCGCTACCGGGCCACCATAGTCCTGGCCTTGACCACCATGTGGCGCTTTATACTAGCCACGGGAAAGCTGGATCAGGTGGACGTGTCGAGCGTCCACACGGTTCTGGGCGGAGGCGAGCGCACGCCCCCCTCCCTTTTCGAGGAGCTGGCGAAGCGGAATCTCTACATGCAGCAGGGCTTCGGCCAGACCGAGTGCTCCGCCATGACCCTGATGCCCAAGGCCGACATACAGCGGAAGATGGGCAGCATCGGAAAGCCCGGCTTCTTCACCCACGTGTGGGTGGGCGACAAGAACGGCAAGGAGCTGCCGCCCGGCGAGATCGGCGACATCCTGGCCAAGGGCCCCACCGTCATGAGCGGTTACTGGAACCTCCCGGAGGCCACCCGCCGCACCATCCAGGACGGCATACTGAACACCGGCGACCTTGGCTACATGGACGAGGAGGGCTACCTTTACATAGTGGACCGGGCGAAGGACATGTACCGCTCGGGCGGCGAGAACGTGTACCCGGCGGAGGTGGAGAAGGTGATCGCGGGGCATCCCAAGGTGCAGAACGTGGCCATAATCGGGGTGCCGGACGAAAAATGGGGCGAGACCGGCATGGCCTTCGTGCTCCCCAACCCCGGCCAGACCCTCTCCAAGGAGGAGATACTGGAGTTCCTCCAGGGAAAGGTGGCCAAGTACAAGCATCCCACCCGCTTCGAGTTCGTGGCGGAGCTGCCCTTGACCGCCACCATGAAGGTTAAGAAGAGCGAGCTAAAGGAACGCTACGGTGCAAGACTCCACGAAAAATAGCGGCGGATGGGGAAGCCGGGTGACGGCCCTCACGGGCAGCCGCTGGCCCGTGATCCTTGGGGCCATGCGGATGATCACTCTGGGCGAGTTGGCCGCGGCCGTCTCGAACGCCGGCGGCTTCGGCCAGATCGCGGCATCGGGACTTACGGGCGGCGAGCTTCGGGCCGAGATAAAAAAGGCCCTCGCCCTTACGGATAAGCCCTTCGGCGTCAACGTGCCGGTCTACCGCGAAAACGCCTTCGAGGCCATCGAGATCGCCATCGAGATGGGTTTGAAGACCATCACCACCTCGGCCGGGAACCCCGCGAAGATCATGAAGCTTGCCAAGGGCGGGGGCCTTAACGTCATCCACAAGGTAAGCTCCGTGAAGCTGGCCAGGAAAGCCGAGGACGCGGGCGTGGACGCGGTGGTGGCAATGGGCTTCGAGGCCGGCGGGCACGTGGGCCGCGAGAACGTAACCACCTTCTGCCTCATCCCCCAGGTTGTGGACGCGGTTTCGATCCCGGTGATCGCGGCGGGCGGCATAGCCGACGCGCGCGGGATCCTGGCCGCCTACGCCCTGGGGGCCTCCGGGGTGGAGATGGGCACCCGCTTCGTGGCGGCCGCCGAAAGCCCTGTGCCCGCCTTCTTCAAGGAGGCCGTGGCCGCCGCCTCCTGCGACGCCACCATACTTCTGGGGAAGGAGGCCATGCCCATAAGGGTTCTCCGCAACAAGGTGACGGCGCTCGTGGCGGGCCTTGTCGAAAAGGAGGCCGACCACGCCATGATCTCCTCGGGCGACGCGGCCTACGTCATGTCCGGGGGCGATTGCGACACCGCCGTAATGCCCTGCGGCCAGATCGCGGGGCTCGTCTCGGGGGTCAAAAGCGCGGCTGAAATCATGGAGGAGCTGGCGGCTGGGGTCAAGGACCAAGCCCTGCGTTTCCGGGCTTTCGAGTGAGGGGGATGGCATGGATTGGGAACACGTTCTGCTGGAAAAGAAAGATCACGTCGCCACCATAACGCTCAACCGGCCGGAGCGCTTCAACTCCTTCGGCGGGCTCATGCGCCAGGAGATCGTGGCGGCCTTGGAAGACGTGGCGGCGGACCCTTCTGTGCGGGCCGTGGTCATCACCGGCGTCGGGAAGTACTTCTGCACGGGCGGCGACGTGAACGAGTTCGCCACGGGCACCACCAAGGCCCTGGAGGCGGCGGTCTCGGCCGCGCGGCCCGCCATGAGCCGGGCGGTAATCCTCATAAACTCCATGGAAAAGCCGGTGATAGCCTCCGTTAACGGAGCGGCCGCGGGCGGCGGCGTCAACCTGGCCCTTGCCTGCGACCTCCGGATAGCATCCGAGAAGGCCAGGTTCGGCCAGGTCTTCGTGCGCCGGGGCGTGCACCCGGACTGGGGCGGCATCTACTTCCTGCCGAGGCTTGTGGGCTACGCCAAGGCCTGCGAGCTGATCTTTTCCGGCGATGTGGTGGATGCGGCCGAGGCGCTTAAAATCGGCATGGTGAACAAGGTGGTGCCCCACGATGATTTGCCGGCGGCCGCGTGGGAGATGGCCTCGCGCTTCGCCACAAGCGCGCCCATACCGGTGGCCTTCGCCAAAAGGGGCCTGCAGAATTTCGGGAAGTGGAGCCTTAACGAGGCCCTGGACTACGAGGCCTACGTGCTTTCGGTGTGCATGAAAAGCGAGGACATCATCGAGGGCTTCGGGGCCTTCCTGGAAAAGCGAGAGCCCGTGTTCAAGGGGCGCTAGGTGGACCCCCTAAAGGCGGCCGCGGCCTTGAACCGCGCGGCCAAGCGCCTGATGGACCGGGGAAACGAAGGTGCGGCCTTGAGCTGTTTCATGAAGGCCCTTGATTTTTCCGATGGATCGGCGCAATATGATGAAAATGTTCCGGCCGCTCTCCACAGCAACACGGCTTTCCTATTATCGGCCCTGCGCAGAAAATACGAGGCTGCAAGGCATTTCGAGCTGGCGGCGGCGATATACGAGAAAAACGGGGATGCCCAGGGCCATGGAGAGCAGCTCATGAACCTGGGGTCGATCTTCCGTGACATTGGCACCTTGCCCGATGCCCTGGAGTATTACGAGCGGTCGCTCGCGGTTTTCGCCGGGGCGGGGCTCGATGCCGGTGTCGCCGACCAGCACGCCAACATCGGCCACATCCTTTGGAGAATGGGCGAGCGGGAAAGCTCGATGGAGCATTTCCGGCGGGCGCTGGCGCTTTATCGCCAGGTGGGGGACGGTGAGCGCGCGGAGCTTGTGGAACGCAATCTTGCGGTGCTTTCGGCGGGCCTCTAAGCCGCCTCTTTTTCAAGCGAACGTTCGGCCGATCCAAGGGGGGAGGCGGCCCGGGCGCGTCTTATTTTTTCCCTCCGAAAATTTTTTCGTTTTTAACTGGGCGAGAGGGCCTGGCCGTGCAGGGCCTCGAACTTTGCGAGCGCTACTTTTTCGCGGCGGGCCTGCCGCTCCTCGAAGGCCGGTTCGGCGAGATATTGCCGCGCATCACGGCGGGGCTCGCCGGCGACGGCAGCGAGTGCTACGGCTTCGACGACGCGATCTCCCGCGACCACGACTGGGGCCCGGGCTTCTGCCTGTGGCTTGATCCCGTGGATTACGAGAGGTTCGGCCCGGCGCTTTCCGCGGCCTACGATAGTCTTCCAAAGGTTTTCGAGGGCGCGGGCCCGCGCGTCACGAGCCTTTGGGGGGCAAACCGGGTGGGGGTTTTTTCGACCCCAGGTTTTTACGCGGGCTTCATTGGCCTCCCGCGCGCCCCGGAGACCCTCGACGAGTGGCTGGCCATTCCGGAGAACTGCCTGGCCGCGGCCACCAACGGAAAGCTCTTCCTGGACCCGGGGCTCGGCTTTTCGCTGATAAGGGAAAAGCTTCTCGGCTTTTATCCGGAAGATGTCCGGAAAAAAAAGATCGCCTCCCGGGCCATGACCGTGGCCCAGGCCGGGCAGTACAATTTCGGCCGCTTGGCGAGGCGGGGGGACCTGTTCGGCGCGAGGTATTCCGAGATAAAATTTCTCTCGGACGCGATTTCCATGATTTATCTCTTGAATCGTCGCTATGCTCCCTTCTATAAATGGATGCACCGGGGTTTGGAGCGCCTGCCCGTTCTCGGGAAACGAGTGGCGGGGCTTGCAGACGCCCTTCTTTCTGAACCGGATTTCAAGAAAAAAGAAAGACTTATCGCTGAAATCTGCCGACTTGCGGCCGATGAGCTGCGAAGGCAGGGGCTCTCCAGCGCGGAGGGCGATTTTCTCGCGGACCACGGTCCGGCCGTGGCCGGATCAATAGAGGACGCTGCGCTTCGGTCGCGCAACGTCTGGGTGGGCTGAAGGGCCGGCGCGGATGTCGCAGGAGGGCGCCGGTCCGAGAAATATTCCTGATGAACCCCTGGAAGAGGTCCGGTTCGGCCCGGACCGGGAGAGAACGCTTATGAAAATCATCATGGACACTTTGATGCAGGCGCACAAGAGCCTGGTCTACCTCGAAAAGACCGTCGTGATACTGCTGCTTTTCTCGATGATCTTCCTGGCCTTTCTCCAGGTGGTGGCCCGTAACATTTTCTCCTACGGCTTCATGTCCATAGACGAGATACTGCGCTTGCAGGTCCTTTGGCTCCCCTTCCTGGGCGCCTGCCTGGCCTCGGAGTACGCCCGCCATATCCAGATAGACGTTCTGGCCCATTACCTGGGAAGCGGCACGGCGGCCAAGGTCCTGAACATACTGGCCCAGCTGGTTTGTCTCTTCGTGTGCGTGCTCCTTTCCATAGCGGCCGTGGACTACATCAACTCCGTGGCGGCCACGGGAAGCGAGAAGTCCCCCATCGGCGACATTCCCATGTGGGTGTTCCACTTGATCATCCCCTACGCCTTCATGGCCATGGGGCTTCGGAGCGTCATCAACGTGGGCCGGGTCATTTCGGGCTCCTACGCCCGTTCCATCGAGCCCTGACAGGGGCGCTGGGCGATATTTTCAAAAGACCGGCAGAGCCGGAATACCGAAACCCGGGGGAAAGGGTCGGATAAATGCTGACTTTCGGATTGGTGCTGCTTCTAATCGTGGCCATAGTGGTGGGCTCGCCCCTTTTCACGCTCATGGGCGGCGCCGCGGCGCTGCTTTTCAAGTACGTGGCGGATCAGCAGACGGCGGCGGTCATCATAGAGATGGGGCGCTTGGCCAACGCGCCGGGCATAACGGCCATCCCGCTTTTCATCTTCGCGGGCTACATCTTCGCGGAAAGCCGGGCCTCCGCCCGCATGATCCGCATATCGGACGCGGCCCTCGGGTGGCTTCCCGGCGGCTTGGCGGTTGTGTGCGCCGTGGCAAGCTCCATTTTCACGGCCTTGACGGGCGCTTCCGGCATCACCATCATCGCGGTGGGCGGCATCACGCTTCCCGCCATGATCAAGGCCGGCTACAGCAAGGACTTCGCCACGGGCATCGTTACAAGCTCGGGCTCCTCGGGGGTTCTGATCGCCCCCAGCCTTCCCATCATCATCTACGGCATGATCGCCCAGACGGACATCACCCAGCTCTTCACGGCCTGCCTGATCCCGGCGCTCCTCATCATACTCACCCTTTCCGTTTACGGCATCATTTACGGCATCCGCGCCAAGCTGCCCACCTCGCGCCCGTCCCTGGGCGAGATCGCCGCATCCATGTGGGAGGCCAAGTGGGAGGTGCCGCTGCCGTTCATCGTGGTGGGCGGCATCTACGGCGGCATCATCACGGTGGGCGAGGCCGCGGCCGCCACGGCGGTTTACGCGCTCCTTTCCGAGTGCCTGGTTTACCGGGAGCTGCCCATCCGGCACATCTTGAAGATCGCCGTGGACTCCATGGTGACGGTGGGCTCCATCCTCATAGTGCTCGGCTGCGCCCTGGGGTTCACCAACTTCCTGGTGGACCAGAGCGTGCCCCAGACCCTTTTCGAGATGGTTTCCAAGTACATCCACAGCCAGACCACATTCCTCCTCATCCTAAACGGCTTCCTCTTGATCGTGGGCTGCCTCATGGACATCTTCTCGGCCATCGTGGTGGTGGTGCCCCTGATCCAGCCCGTGGCCAAGGAGTTCGGCGTGGACCCCGTGCACCTGGGGGTCATCTTCCTGGCCAACCTCGAGCTTGGCTACCTCACTCCCCCGGTGGGCGTGAACCTCTTCATCGCAAGCCTTCGCTTCGACATCTCGGTCATGAAGCTCTACCGGGTCACCTTCCCGTTCCTCATGGTGCTTTTGGGGGCGCTGCTCGTCATAACCTACGTACCGGATCTCAGCATGTGGCTCGTCGACGCACTGGGCCAGAAGGCCGAGGTCCTGCCCATGTGATGGGTGCCTGAAGGAAGGGGGCGGCCCGCGCCGCCCCCGGAACGCGGTTTTCGATCATCACGGTGTCCTGGCCTTAACAACCCTCATTCAAAAGAAGGGAGAAAGAAACATGCGCATTGCCAAAAGTCACAGCCGGGCGCTTATCGCGCTTCTTCTCGCGGCCTTCGTCCTAACCGGGGTCGGATGCGGCCAGATGATGCGCCAGGCCACCGTCGGCGCCATGGGCGGGCCGGTGGTCCTAGACATCGTGAACGTCCTTCTGGACAGCCCCAACGCCCGGCTTCTCCAGGAGGCCATGCCCGGCAACATCGCCCTCATCACGGCCACCACCGAGATGGCCCCTACCCGGGACCTCTGCCAGGTCTGCTGCTTTCTCTACACATCCTACGGCATGATGGTTGAGGACAAGGACGAGGCCTACGCCAAGGACCTCTACGCCATCGCCAAGGATTACGGCCAGAAGGCCCTGTGCATGGATCCCGACTTCGCCAAGGGCATCGCCGAGGGCAAGAAGATCCCCGAGCTCACCCCCGGCCTCGACAAGCGTTACGCGCCGTCGCTGGCCTGGTACGGCCTCGCCACGGGCCTCCTCATAATCCACAACATGGACGATCCAATGGCCCTCATGGGGCTCCCGGACGCGGTGGCCCTCGTGAACCGCTCGGTGGAGCTTGACGACAAGTACTTCTTCGGCGTGGGCAAGGCCTTCCTGGCCGCCTACTACGCCCTCATGCCCGAGTTCCTGGGCCTGGGCGGCGGACCCGC
>JAKAGN010000097.1 GCA_021815525.1 Deltaproteobacteria bacterium | reverse complement strand
CGTCCCCGGCCGGCCGCGCGGCCGCCTCCTCCACGCTTGCTGTGGCGTCCTGCCCGCCCTGTCCCTTAAGGCTCGCCAACTCCTCCTGGAGCGACTGGATGACGCGGCGGGAGCGGAACTTGTCCCGGAGCGCCAGGACGAAGGTGGAAAGCGCGCCCAGGAGGAAAAAGGAGAACAGGTACGCGGCGTTGGGGACGAGCCCCGTTTCCCACCTGAAGAACTTCAGGGGAAAGCCCTGGGCCAGAAGCTCCCAGTTCTGGCGCACCACCAGGGCCGCCAGGATTAGTACCACGAGGCTTCCGGCCATCTGCAGCTTGAGTTTGGTGCTCATGGATGTCCTTTCTCGCTTGCGGTCAGACCGTCCACGACGCGGGATCGAGGGCCGCGAACCTGGGTTTCAGCTTGTCGCAGGTGGCCTGGATGTGCTCGGGGATCACCCGGAGGTCCGCGAACACGGAAAGCGCGTTCACGTCCCCGTACCAGCGGGGCACCACGTGGAAGTGCAGGTGCTCCTCCACCCCGGCGCCCGCCACCTTCCCCAGGTTCAGGCCCACGTTGAAGCCGTCCGGCCGCATGGTCTCCCTCAATATCCCTATCGAGGCCTCCACCGTCTTGGTGAGGAGGGCCATCTCCTCCATGCGAAGATCCGACAGGCCCGAAACGTGCCGCACCGGCGCCACCAGCAGATGCCCGTTGATGTAGGGAAACTTGTTCATCACCACCATGGTGTGCGGGCCCGTGAACAGGGTAAGCTCCCGCTGCGTGGTTTGGGCGAGGCAGAACACGCAGCCGGGCGGCTTCTCCCCCACGATGTACTCTATGCGCCAAGGCGCCCAGACGGTTTGCATGACGGAATCCTGACCGATGAACACGTTTGAAGGACCAACGGACAAAATTTTTACCCCGCCCAAGCCCAAACTTCAAGGCTTTTTTCCGCAGGCGCCAAGCCTCCCCGTTACCCCTCAGGATGCCTTTCACAGCTTCGCCGCGCGGGCCCCTTCGGCCGCGTCCACCTTGAGGAGCAGAAGCGCCCCGGCGATGAACATCACGATGAGGCTCACGATGGACAGGCGGCTTGCGCCCGAGAAGTTGGAAACGAGGCTGAAAAGGAGCGGCCCGAATATCCCCGCCATCTTGTCGGAGGTGGAGAAGAATCCGAAGAACTCCGAGGCCTTTTCCTTGGGCACCATGGAGGCGAAAAGCGAGCGCGACAGGGCCTGGGTCCCGCCCTGCACCGTGCCCACCGCCACGGCCAGGATGTAGAAATGAAGCGGGGTCTTCATGAAGTATCCGAACACGCAGATCAGGGCGTAGACGCCTATTCCCAACAAAACAAGCGGCTTGGCCCCGAAGCGGGAGGCCAGCGCCCCGAAGGCGAAGGAGCAGGGAATTCCCACGAACTGCGTGATTACAAGGGCCGCCATCATGTCGGGGATGCCGATGCCGATCTCCGCGCCGTAGGCCGTGGCCATCTTGATGATGGTGCCGATGCCGTCGTTGTAGAGCCAGAAGGCCATGAGAAAGAGGAAGACCTGGCGGAAGCGGCGGATCTCGCGGAAGGTGGCTGAAAGACGTCCGAAGCCCTCGCGGGTGAGGGCGAAAAGCCCCAGGGAGGGGCCCTCGGCCGGGGGCTCCGGCACGCGGCGGAAGAAGGGGATGGAAAAGATCGCCCACCAAACCGCCACGGAAACGAAGGATGCCTTTACCGCGAAGGCCTTGCCGGGCATACCGAACCAGGCCGGGTGGAGCACCCAGAGGAGGTTCAAGACGAGAAGGATTCCGCCTCCAACGTAGCCTATGGCGTAGCCCCGGGCCGAGACCCGGTCCAGGTCATCGGGCCGCGCCACCGCGGGCAGGAGGGACTCGTAGAAGGCGTTGGCCCCGGCGAATCCCGCGTTGGCGAGGAGAAAGAGGCCCGCCGCCAGCGCCCAGCCGTCCCGGCCGATCGCCACGAAAGCCGCCGTGGCCAGGACCCCGATCCCGGTGAAGAGGGCGCACATGCGCTTGCGGTTGCCGGCCCGGTCGCTCATGGCCCCCAGTACCGGCGACAGGAGAGCCATGACGAGAAGCGACACCGCCGCCGTGTAGCCCCACAGGGCCGTGGCCTGGGCCTCGCCCTTGCCGGCGGCTATGGCCGCGAGGCGGAAGAAGGGCGGAAAAAGCGCCGCCATCACCGTGGTGGTGAAGGCCGACACGGCCCAGTCGTAGAGACACCAGGCGTTCACGGTCTTGCGGTAGAGTTTTTCGTCGCCCATGAAAGGGATTTCTGTTTGGATTGAGCCGCCGCTGAATCTGTGCTACGGTGCGCCACCGGCGGGGAGAGGCTTCCCGGCGGCAAGTCATTACAGCATTTAACACGTGCCGGAGCAAGATGAAACCTGTCAACGAATGCGCGCCGTATTCCTCCCTTACGGGGCTCACCGAGGCCGAGGCCGCCGAGAGGCTCGCAAGCCTCGGCTATAACGAGCTTCCGTCGGGGAAGCGCCGGAGCCTTTTCGCCATCGCCCTTTCCGTGGCGTCGGAGCCCATGTTCCTGCTTTTGGTGGGCTGCGGCGCGCTTTACCTCGCCATCGGCGAGGCCTCGGACGCGGCGCTCCTCCTGGGCTTCGTCTTCGTGGTTATGGGGATCACCCTCTACCAGGAACGCAAGACCGAGCGGGCGCTCGAAGCCCTGCGTGACCTTTCGAGCCCGCGGGCGCTGGTCATCCGCGACGGCCGCGCCCGCCGCATCCCCGGCCGCGAGGTGGCCGTGGGGGACCTCCTGTGCCTTTCGGAGGGCGACCGCGTGCCGGCCGACGCGGTCACCCTCGAGGGCGAAAACCTCACGGTGGACGAGTCGCTCCTTACCGGCGAGTCCGTGCCCGTGCGCAAGAAGGCGGACCCGGCCGTCGCGGAAATGGGGCTTCCCGGCGGCGAGGGCACCCCGCACGTCTTTTCCGGCACCCTCGTGGTCGGCGGTCGCGGCGCGGCAAGGGTCTTGGCCACAGGAACCCGGAGCGAGCTGGGGAAAATAGGCCGCGCCCTTTCCACGCTTTCCACCGAGCCCACGAGGATAGAGGTCCAGACCGCTCGGCTCGTCAAGGTTGTGGCCGCCGGCGGGCTCCTCCTGGCGACCCTGGTGGTGGTGATCTACGGCTTGACCCGCGGCCACTGGGCGGCCGGGCTCCTTGCCGGCGTGTCGCTGGCCATGAGCCTTCTTCCCGAGGAGTTCCCCGTCGTCCTCACCATCTTCCTGGCCCTGGGCGCGTGGCGCATGTCCCGGCAGAACGTCCTCACGCGCCGCATCCCGGCCGTGGAGACCCTGGGCGCGGCCACGGTGCTGTGCGTGGACAAGACCGGCACCTTGACGGAGAACGCCATGACCGTGAGCCGCATCTGGGCCCGCGGAGCATACTGCGACATGCGCCGGATGAGGGGAGAGGCCTTTCCCGAGGCCTTCCACGAGCTTGCGGAGTTCGCGGTCCTGGCGAGCCAGAGGGACCCCGTGGACCCCATGGACAAGGCCCTCCAGCGCCTGGGCGCCACCTGCCTCGCCGCAACCGAGCACCTCCACGACGACTGGGAGCTTCTGCGCCAGTACCCACTTTCGGACAAGCTCCTGGGCCTTTCCCACGTATGGCGCGAGACCCGCGGCGGCCGCATAATGGTGGCCGGCAAGGGCGCGCCCGAGGCCATCTGCGACCTTTGCCACCTTCCCGAATCCGAACGGGCCGAGATCGGGGCGCGGGTCTCCGAGATGGCCGCCGGGGGCCTGCGGGTCCTGGGCGCGGCCCGGGCCGTCTTCTTCGGGGAAACTCTTCCCGAGGAGCAGCACGACTTCGCATTCGAGTTCCTGGGGCTCGTGGGCTTCTCGGACCCGGTGCGGGAAGGCGTGCCGGAGGCCGTGCGCGAGTGCCGGGAGGCCGGGGTGCGGGTGGTCATGATAACGGGGGATTACCCGGTCACGGCCCAGTCCATCGCACGGAGCATAGGCCTCGAGAACCCGGATCGCGTCATCACCGGCCCGGAGCTTGCCGAAATGGACGAGGAAACGCTTTCCGAACGCGTCCGGGACGTCAACATCTTCTCCAGGGTGGTGCCGGAGCAGAAGCTTTCCATCGTTAAGGCCTTCAAGAGAAACGGCGAGATCGTGGCCATGACGGGCGACGGCGTGAACGACGCGCCGGCCCTGAAGGCGGCCCACATCGGCGTGGCCATGGGGCAGCGCGGCACCGACGTGGCCCGCGAGGCTTCGGACCTGGTGCTTCTGACCGACGACTTCGCCAGCATCGTGGCCGCCATACGCCTGGGCCGCCGCATATACGAAAATCTGAAAAAGGCCGTCACCTACATCTTCGCGGTGCACGTGCCCATCGCCGGCATGAGCCTTCTGCCCGTGTGCCTGGGAGAGCCGCTGGTGCTCTTTCCGGTTCACATCGCCTTCATGGAGCTTATAATAGACCCGGCCTGCACCACGGTGTACGAGGCCGAGCCGCCGGACGCGGACCTCATGAATGGCCCGCCCCGGGATCCCAAGGCCCCCCTCTTCAACCTGCGCTTGATCGCCACCGGGCTTTTGCAGGGCCTCATGGTGCTGGGGATAGTCATCGCCATATACCTCGCCACCCTGGGACGCGGCATGGGGGAGCGGGAGGTCCGCGCGCTCACCTTCACGAGCCTCATCCTGGCGAACCTGGGCCTCATCCTCACCAACCGCTCCTTCTCGCGCACCATCCTGGGCACGCTCAGAAAAAAGAACCCGGCCGTCTGGTGGGTGGTGGGCGGCACCCTGACCTTTCTTTCCCTGGTCCTCTACCTGCCCCCCCTCCGACGCCTCTTCTCGCTCTCATACCTCCACGCCCCGGACATCGGTCTTTGCATCGGGGCCGGCTTTGCAAGCATTCTCTGGTTCGAGGCCTTTAAACTGCTGCGCCGGAAGCGCCGGGCCCCGGGGAACGCATAAATTCCCAGCGCGGGTTAGGGCAAGGTGGAGCGGCAAGTCCTGGCAAGCATCCGGTCAAAGTGGCGAGAACCTATCTTGTTGGAGGCGGCGGGGCGGGGGGCGTGGAGGGCGGCGTTGACAGGCCGGTGGTAAGGGGCTACTATTCCGTCGGGTTGAACCTTAAGGATCGGAAAGCGATGTCCGGTGTTCTTGCCATACTGGCGGCTCCCTTCGCCGCCCTGGGCCGCAGGTTCCTGGGGCTTCTGGCCGAGATGGGGCGCATGTTCCTTTTTTTCGGCGAGGCCCTGCTTCATATCGTGAGCGTCCCCTTCTCGTTCAGGAGGACCCTCGACCAGGTGGAGTTCATCGGGGCCCAGAGTATTTTCGTAATCGCCCTCACCGCTCTTTCCACCGGCATGGTGCTGGGGCTCCAGGGTTACTACACGCTGGTGGATTACGGCTCGGAGGGGCTTTTGGGCGCAGTTGTGGCCAACACCCTCATACGCGAGATGGGACCGGTCCTGACGGCCGTCATGGTGACGGCCCGCGCCGGCTCGGCCATGGCGGCGGAGATCGGCGTTATGCGGATTTCCGAGCAGATCGACGCCCTGGAAACCATGGAGATAAACCCGGTCCGCTTTCTGGTGACCCCGCGGCTCGCGGCGGCGCTGGTCTCCTTTCCGCTCCTGACGGCCATCTTCGACGTGGTGGGCATCTGCGGCGGCTATCTCACCGGCTCCATGCTGCTTTCCATGAACCCGTACCTCTATTTTTACCGGGTGGAGAACTCCATCAACCTCCACGACGTCACGGGCGGCTTCGTGAAGTCCGTTTTTTTCGCGGTGGTGGTGATCGTGGTATGCTCCTTTTCGGGCTACACCACCCACACCAGGCAGGGCGGTTTCGGAGCCCGCGGCGTCAGCGACTCCACCACGCGGGCGGTGGTCATGTCCTGCGTCCTGATACTTGTTTTCGACTATGTCCTGACCTCCTTCATCCGGTGACCCCCATGGAACGGCCCATAATCGAGCTGCGCGAAATCCGTAAGGACTTCGGGAACGTGGAGGTCTTGAGGGGCGTCAGCCTTTCCATATTCCGGGGGGAGATCACCACCGTCATCGGAAAGAGCGGCGGTGGAAAATCAGTGCTTTTGAAGCACATCATAGGTCTCCTTGCGCCCGACGATGGGGAGATATTCTTCGACGGCCGGAATATTTCCGCCATGAGCAAGGCCGAGAAGAACGCCTGGCGCCGCAAGATAAGCTACGTGTTCCAGGGCGCGGCGCTCTTCGACTCCATGACGGTTTTCGAAAACATCGCGCTTCCCCTGGCCGAAAAGAAGCGGATGCCCAGGCGCAGGATCCGCGAGATCGTGTCGGGCCGCATGGAGCAGCTGGACATCACGGCCATCGGGGAAAAGTATCCCTCCCAGATTTCGGGGGGCATGAAAAAGAGGGTGGCGCTGGCCCGGGCCCTGGTCACCGAGCCCGAGATCGTCCTTTTCGACGAGCCCACAACGGGGCTCGATCCCATCCGCAAGAGCGCCGTGCACGCCATGATCTCGGACTACCAGAAGCGGCTGGGGTTCACGGGCGTGGTGGTGAGCCACGAGATCCCCGACATCTTCTTCATCTCCCAGCGGGTGGTGATGCTGAACGAGGGCCGGGTGCATTTCGAGGGAACGCCCCGGGAGCTGGAGGCCTCGGAGGACGAGGTGATCCAGCACTTTTTGAAGGGGATCGAGACCCCCCACGACGCCTTGACGGGCCTCCACACACCCACCCAGCTCGCCAGCCGCTACCAGGCGGAGATGGATCAGCACATCCGTCACTCGACGGCCTTTTCGCTGGCTGTCTTCACCATCGAGAACCTGGAGGGCATTCCCGGCGACGAGGGCCGCGTGACGGGCCAGACCGTGGTGAGGAACTTCGCCCAGGAGCTTCGGCGGCACCTCCGCCCCTCCGACACCTGCGCCCGTTTCGGCATGGACCGCATCCTGGCGGTGCTTCCCAACACGGGCAGGGACGAGGCGAAGAACGTGCTGGAGGACGTGCTGGCCCGAATGGACAAAAAAAGGATCGTGGAGCGTGAGGGGGCCCGGTCCTCCTGCCTCAGCGTGCGGGCCGGGGTGGTCCAGGCCGACGAGGACTCCTCCATCCAGGACATCCTTGAAAAGGCCCAGGAGGCCGGGGCCGGGGTGATGGTGCGCAGCGTGTGCTGAAGCCGGGGCTTTCCGGCCATGATCTTTTTTCCCGGCCAATGGCCGGAGGCATCTTTCGGGGCGGTCAGGAACCATGAAAAAAAGCACCCTCGAAATCTCGGTCGGCCTTTTCGTTTTCATCGGCCTCATGTGCGTGGGCTATCTCACCATCCGCCTGGGGAAGGTGGAGTGGTTCGGCGGCGAAACCTACCGTGTCCACGCCCGCTTCGCCTCGGCGTCGGGGCTCAAGAAGGGCGCGGCCGTGGAGATCGCCGGCGTGCGGGTTGGCCAGGTGGACGCGGTGCTCCTAGACCAGACCCGCATGGCGGCTGACGTGTGGCTGAAGCTCTCGCGGGACGTGCGCCTGGACGACGAGGTCATAGCCTCGGTGAAGACCTCCGGGCTCATAGGCGACAAGTTCGTGAAGCTCACCCCGGGCGGCTCCGAAAAACAGCTGCTTCCTGGCGGCCTCATAATAGAGACCGAGCCAGCCATCGACATCGAGGAACTCATCAGCAAGTATGTTTTCGGCGGCGTGAAGGACAAATAACATGATCGGGGCTGGCCGTCCCCGGTCCTTCGCGCAGAGCGGAGAACCCACGGCGAAAGGTGCGGCACCATGAAAAAAACCATTCTTGTTTTCATAATGGCCGTTTTTTTTGTGGCCGGCGCGCTTCCGGCCCGTTCCGCCTCACCGGACCCCACCGAGAGCCTGCGCGGGCCCCTGAACGAGGTCATGCGGATACTTTCGGACCCCAGGTACAAGTCCAAGGACAAGGACGTGAAAGCGCGCCAGCATGATGCGCTTTGGGCCATAATCCGCTCGGTCTTCGACTTCACCGAGGTGGCCAAGAGGGCCCTGGCCCAGAACTGGATGCGTTTCTCCATGGCCGAGCGCAAGGAGTTCCGGGATCTTTTCGCCGAGCTTCTGGGGAACATTTACATCGAGAAGATACAGGGCTCCTTCGAGGGCGAAAAGGTGGTTTTCGCCGGCCAGGAAATGGTGACGGCCGACCGGGCCGAGGTGAAAACCCGCGTCCTCCTCGCCAACGGGACGCTTCCCATCGATTACAGCGTAATGAAAAAAGACGGGCGCTGGGTGGTTTACGACGTGAAGGTGGAGGGCGTGAGCCTGGTCAAGAACTACCGGACCCAGTTCAACCAGATTCTTCTGTCCGATACGCCCGCGGCGGTCATCTCGCTCTTGCGGGACAAGGTGGCCAAGCAGAAGCGCGGCGAAAAGGTGGAAGGATGAGCAGGGGCGGAAGGCTTGCGACGCTGGCCGCGGTCTTGGCGGCGGCGCTTCTTTGTGCGGCCTGGGGCCCGGCCTTCGCCGGCCCCGGGGATGAGTCCGCCCCGGCGGAGGCCGTGGCGTCAACCCCGAGCGCCGTCGATGGCGCGGGAGCCGTTCCGGGTCCTCCCGCATCCACAAGCTCGGACGACGCCGAGCTTTCCGACGACAACATGGACTTCCTGAAGGATGAGGCTCCGCCCCCGCCGCGGTTCGCGG
>JAKAGN010000096.1 GCA_021815525.1 Deltaproteobacteria bacterium | reverse complement strand
ATCCCGCGCGCCAGGAGACGATCCGGCAGGTCCAGGCCCCGGTGGCGTCCTTCTCCCGCACGAGGACCGCCGTGACGGTGGCCGCCATGTTCTCGCCCCTGGCCGTGGCCGAAACCTCGAAGACGTCCGATGAAACCGCGAGGAGCGACTGGTCGATGACGAGCTCCGAGCAGCCCGGCGCGCCCTTGTACCAGTTGACCTGGGTCACGTCGTGGGTGAAGGTGTCGCTCTCCCTGGCCTCGCGGTAGGACACGATGGACTCGGCCAGGTCCGCGTCCTCGGGCTTTAAAAGCGCCCGGATCACCGGAAGCGGCGCCGTGGAGATGTTGATCCGGCCGGGATAGCTGATTTTCCGGTCCTCCCCCGTGCCCGCCACCACCGCGCCGTAGGTGGTGACGAAGGGGGCGATGCCGGGGACCTTCTCCGTGCCGTAATAGAGCTCCGGCGTCACGCCCTTTACCAGCAGAAGCTCCGAGACGTCCCTCATGGGGCCGTTCCTGGCCTTGTAGGGCGGATCAAGCCCCTCGTAATAATCCGACTCCGCGCCGTTCAAGCCCGTCACCGCGTCGTCGTCGTTCAAATCCAGCCAGTCCTTCAGGCTGTTGATGATGTCCGTGGTGGAGTTCAAGTCCGCGCCCTCCCGCGCGCTTTCGAGCGGGCGCAGGAAGCGGTCCCACAGGAGGCTCTGGGCCTGCACGAAGTCCTTGCCGTCGGGCTGGGTGACGAGGGCGTTCACCTGGATCCGGCCCATGAGATCGCTTATGGAAAAGCTCAGGCTTCCCGGCGGCACCTTGAGCTGCGCCAGAAGCTCGTCCCTTTTTTCGGGCCGCGCCCAGTCCTCCTGGACGCTGTCGGCGGTGCTCCCGGACTTGTCGAAAAGCAGCATGGCCCGGGCGATCTCGATCCCCGAGCGGGCCCTCGAAAGGAGGCGCTCCCGTTCGCTTCCGGCCGCGGTCTCAAGCACCACGTTCCGCACGCGGCGGTGGGCCTCCACCGTGACCGCCACCAGGATGGCGATCACCATGAGGGTCACCAGAAGCGCGACGCCGCGCTCCCTCCGCCCCCCGAATTTTGCGATGGAGTGTCCCATGAGCCTTCAAAGAGAAAGAATTCGCGCGCGCCTCGCGCGCGAAGGGAGCGTACTTTTGTACGTGACCGAGCGCAAGACCGAAGCGCGAACGCACGCAGATCGCGTTTTTCGCAAGTCTGTCACGAGACGCCCTCGGGCTTGTCCCGATAGACCGGCAGCTCCACCTGGGTCTCGAAGTGCACGGGCGGCCCGTCCGGCCCGCCGGGCCCGATGATGTCCAGAAAAATGGCCACCCGCCTGGGGGTGGCGTAGCCCGATCCGTCCGAGTCCGAGTCCCAGGAGTCGGCCTCGTTGCCGTCCGCGTCGTAGTAAAGGAAGCGCAGGGACTTCACCGCGTCGCACAGGATGGGCGCGGGCCTGTCCTTGTCCTCGAAAAGGTCCGCCATCAGGGTGTCCCTGCGCCGGATCACGTAGCCGGGCCGGTCGCCGGCGTCCTTCTCGGCGCTGTAGACTATCTCGGCCACGCCCTCGCGTCCGTCACCCGCAAGGTCCACGTGGGCCCGGGACGAGAACTTGAGACGCGGCATGTCCGCGGCCCCGTCCCGCTCCAGCCCCTCGAAGCGCCAGGGGTCGTTGTCGGAAAGGCTGGTCGCCGGCGGCTTGTAGGTGGTCTTGTCCGTAACCGCGAGCGACGTTAAGTCCGCCGTCATGCGTTCCAGGCACGCCTTCGCCTGGGCGTAGCCGTGGATGCTCCTGTCCGTGGCCTCGACGTTATCGAGGGTCTTGGTGTAGGAGCCGAAGAGGATGGAGGAAACCACCGCGAAGATGGTGACGGCGAGAAGTATCTCCACCAGGGTGAAGCCCGCGGACGGACTATGAGGCGGTCGATACAAACCGGAAGCCCTCCGCCTTGTAGCGGTAAACGTTGTCGCCGTAGGTGACGGTGAGGTCGAGGCGCTTCAGATTTTTCGTGAAATCGCCAAGGAGAAGCGAGGAAACGTCCGAGACCTCCAGCCGCCAGGTGTAGCCGGACTGGTTCGGCCCGAAGTCCCCCGAGTCCGAGACCACCTCCTCGTCCTTTCCGGCCATGACCTTGGCCATGACCTTCTGGGCCAGAAGCGGCGCCACGGTGTCGAAGCGCACCCTGGAGGCCAGGAACACCGACTGGCTCTGGAGCCTGAAGACGGCGGTCAAGGCGATGGCCAGAAGCGTCACCGCCACCATGACCTCCATGAGGGTGAAACCGGGCGCTGGGCCGGAAAACCTGCGGATGCGTAGTCTGCGGTGCGGCATGGGGAAGACCCCGGCGGAATTGATGGGCGGGGGCGGCCGGGCTGGATTTCCCGGTGCGTTCCGCGGGAATCAGTGACTTTCCAGGTACTTGTCCCGGCACTCCTTGGAGCAGAAATGGACGGTCTTTCCCCCCACCTGGGCCGGGAAGCCCTCCCGCAAGGGGAAGTAAACCTCGCACTGGGGATCCTTCACCATCACGTCGTCGATGGCGTCCGCCCCGTTGCGGCCCCCGCCCACGTTTCTCGGGCCGCTGGGCAGGACCGCCTCCTTGAGGAGCTTGTAGAGAAGATAAAAACCTCCCACCATGACGAGGAGTCGGATCATGGCATCACGGTCACTTTCTGCCCGGTTTCCCCGAGCGCCCCCAAAAGCTCCCGGGCCGATTTCCCGGACACCGGGTGCGTCCAATCCGGCATAATATCACAAAGGGGCATCAGCACAAAACGCCTTTTATCCATCCTGGGATGGGGAAGCACAAGCTCCGGGCTTTCCAGCGCCATCTCGCCGTAGAAGAGGATGTCCATGTCAAGGACCCTTGGCCCGAATCTCACCCCGCCCGGCGTCCTGCCCACCGCGGCCTCGATCCGCTTCAGAAGCGCCAGAAGCTCCGCCGGGGCAAGCTCCGTTTCCACCAGCGCAGCGCCGTTCACGAACTCGTCCTGGTCCGCGTAGTCCTGGGGCTCCGTCAGATACAGGCGCGACACCCGCGTGACGCGGCAGCGGCCGTCCTCGGCGAGGAGCCTAAGCCCCTCCCGGCAGCTGGCCTTGCGGTCCCCCATGTTGGACCCGAACCCTATGGCGGCTATATGCATAAAAATAAGGTGGTTACCCATGCAGCGTTCAAAAAATGAACGCTTGGACGCGGCAGCAAGCGGCCCTGGCCCGAAGCGTTCAAAAAATGAACGCTCCAAGAATAACATCCCGAAATTCAAAAGCTTTCATGCCAAGGGCCAAACGGCTTTCACCGGCCGGCCGAAAAGTCCTTTTTTTCCGCGCTTCCGTCCTTCGCGTGGAAAGATGCGAAGCCCGCTTTTTCCAAGCTTCCATACCTGTCCCGGCATGAAGGCGGCTGGAAAACGATGAGCTGCAAGGCGCGCGAGGCGCGCGCGATGGGAGCGTACTGTTCGTACGTGACCGAGCGCGAGGCGAAGCGCAACACAGCAGATCGCGTTTTCCGGACGCCGCCTTACAGGGAAAGCTTCGCCATCCGGGCGAGCGCCTCCTCTATGCGGGGCGCGGGGACCGTGAGGGCCATGCGGATGTAGCCCTCGCCGGGCGCGCCGAAGCCGTTTCCCGGGGTGGTGACGATGCCGCACTGGGAAAGGAGCGCCCCGGCCATGCCCGCGGAGCTGACGCCCTCGGGGGTCTTTATCCAGACGTAGAAGGTAGCCGTTGGTTTCCGGGCGGAAAGGCCGAGCTTTGAAAGGCCCGCCAGAAGCACGTCCCGGCGCTCCTGGAACACGAGGCGGTTTTCCGCCACGCAGTCCTGGGAGGAATCGAGGGCCGCGATGCCGGCGGCCTGCACAGCGTCGAAGGCGCCGGAGTCGATGTTGGATTTCACCTTCCCGAGGGCCGCGATGGCGTCCTTGTTCCCCACGGCGTAGCCGATGCGCCAGCCCGTCATGTTGTAGGTCTTGGAGAGGCTCCCGAACTCGATGGCCACGTCCTTGCCGCCGGGGGTCTGGAGGAAGCTTGGGGGGGCCTCGCCGTCGAAGAAAAGCTCGGAGTAGGCCGCGTCGTGGGCCACCAGGAAGTTGTGCCACTCGGCCATGGATGCGATTTCCTTGAAAAAATGGAGGTCCGCCGTGGCCGCGGTGGGGTTGTTGGGGTAGTTGATGAACATGAGCTTGGCGCGGTCCAGCTGCTGGGCCGGAATCTTGGGGAGATCGGGCAGGAAGCCGTGCTCCTCGGTTAGATCCATCACGTGGCGCTCGCCGCCGCAGAAGGCCACGGCCACGTCGTAGACCGGGTAGGCGGGCGAGGGCACCAGGGCCAGGTCGCCGGGGTTGATGTATGCCAAGGGCAGGTGCGCGATGCCCTCCTTGGAGCCGATCAAGGTGATGACCTCCGTGGCCGGGTCCAGGTCCACGTCGAAGCGGCGCTTGTAGAAGCGCGCCACGGCCTCGTTGAAGGCCTTAAGGCCCGAGTAGGACGGGTAGTGATGATACCTGGAGTCGGCCGCGGCCTTCTGGAGCGCCTCCACGATATGCGGGGGCGTGGGAAGGTCCGGGTCGCCGACCCCGAGATCGATGATGTCCACGCCCTTGGCCTTCACCTCGGCCTTCTTGCGATCGATCTCCGCGAAGAGGTAGGGTGGAAGCGCCTTCAACCGGTCGGCCCGCTCGAATCTTTCCATGCTGTCCTTTCGTAACTTTCGCGCCGGGCATCCGTCAAAAATCGAACGCCTGCGGCGTAACCTATCGTAAATGAAGACAATAAAATGCAATGACCGCGGACGATCCCACGAAGGGCGCCGTCCCGAAGGCCGTCTGAAAACGATGAGCCGCGGGTGGCCCCGGCAACTCGTTGCCGGGGCCACCCAACGCCCAGCGGCGGGGATTGATAACGGCCGCTAGTCCAAGGCCTCGGGGCTGAACCTACCCTGATAGATGACGCGCGCGTCGCCTTCGAGATGGACGTCGGTGAACCCGCCCTTGACCTTGCGGAAATGGATGGAAAGCACCGCGCCGCTTGCCGTCACCACGTGAACCGGGCTGGGCCGCCCGTCCACGGCGTGGGCCATCAGCGCCGCGGCCGTGGCGCCGGTGCCGCAGGCCAGGGTTTCCCCCTCCACTCCGCGCTCGTAGGTGCGGATCTTGATGGTGTCGCCCCGGAGCATCTCCACGAAGTTCACGTTGGCGCCGGCCGGCGCGTAGTCGGGATGGTTGCGGATCAAGCGGCCGTGCTCCAGGACGTTGGCGGAGGCGATGTCGTCCACCCGCACCACCACGTGGGGCACGCCGGTGTTGACCGATGCAACGTTGTAGGCTCCCTTGTCCACCGCGAGGGGGTGAAACCACCGGATCTCGGTGGGGTCCGGCAGGCGCACCTTGACCCGGCCGTCCGTGACCTCGGCCTCTATGACGCCCGCCAGGGTCGAAAACTTCATGACGGGATTTTTCACGATCCCGGTCAGGAGCGCGAATCGGGCGGCGCAGCGGGCGCCGTTTCCGCACATCTCGGCGCGGCTGCCGTCCAAGTTCCAGAAGTTCCAGGAAAAATCGGCGACGTCGCTCTTTTCGATGAAGATAAGCCCGTCCGCCCCAACCGAAAGCCTGTGGCGGCAAAGCTTTTTTGCAAGAAGCGGCATGTCGGCCTCGGAAACGCGCCCGTCGCGGTTGTCGGCCACTATGAAGTCGTTTCCCGCCCCGCACATCTTGTAAAAATCGAAGGCTTCCAATTCTTTCTCCGCTTTTATCAGCCAGTTAAAAAAGGGTCGATTTAAAGCCTGGATAAAAACGATGAAGCGCGAACGCACGCAATTCGCGTTTTTAGACAGGCGCTTATCCCGGGAACACGGTCTCGCCCCGTGTCAGGTCCTCGTAGGATTCCCGCTCCCGCACGATGACGAAGCGGTCCCCCGAAACCATCACCTCGGCGGCCCGGGGGCGCGAGTTGTAGTTGGAGGACATGGAAAATCCGTAGGCCCCGGCGCTCATCACGGCCAGGAGGTCCCCCGGCGCCACCGGCTGCATCTGCCGGTCCTTGGCCAGAAAATCGCCCGATTCGCAGATTGGGCCCACCACGTCCGCGGTGAAGGGCGCTCCCTCCCGAGCCGAAACCGGCCAGATGGCGTGGAAGGCGCCGTAGATTGACGGCCGCAAAAGGTCGTTCATGCCGGAATCCACGATTACGAACTCCTTGCTGCTTCCCTCCTTGCGGTAGAGCACCCGGGTCAGGAGAATGCCCGCGTTTCCCACTATGGCCCTGCCCGGCTCCACGATGAGCGTCACGGGAAGGTTCGCCAGGGCGTTCTTCACGGCCTCCACGTAATCGGCGGGAAGCGGCGGGGTCTCGTCGCCGTACGTGATCCCCAGGCCCCCGCCCACGTCCAGGAATCTGACCTCGATGCCGTGCCGCTTGAGGTCGCGCAAAAGGGCGGTCACGGCGTCCACCGCGTCCACGAAGGGCGATAGGTTCGTGATCTGGCTTCCTATGTGGAAGTCGATGCCGCGTATCTCGATGCCGGGAAGCTCCAGGGCCGCCAGGTAGGCCGCGAGGGCCCGCTCCTTGTCCACGCCGAACTTGTTTTTCTTGAGCCCCGTGGAGATGTACGGGTGGGTCAGGGGGTCCACGTCGGGGTTCACCCGGAGGGAAACCGGCGCGCGTTTTCCAAGGCGCAGGGCCCGCTCGTTCAAGAGGTGAAGCTCCTCGAAGGACTCCACGTTGAACATCAAGATGCCGGCCGAAAGCGCCATGTCCATCTCGGAGGCGGTCTTGCCCACGCCGGAGTAGACTATGCGTGAGGCCGGGATGCCTGCCGAAAGGCCCCTGTGAAGCTCGCCGCCCGATACGATGTCGAGGCCGGAGCCCAGGCTTCCCAGAAGGTTGAGGATGGCCTTCGAGGTATTGGCCTTGGCGGAGAAGCAGACAAGGTGCGGCGAGCCGGCGAAGGCCGAATCGAAGGCCTGGTAGTGCCGCGAAAGCGTCGCCTTGCTGTAGACGTAGCAGGGTGTGCCAACGGTTTCCGCTATGGCCGAAAGCGGCACGTCCTCGCAGTAGAGGCGGCTTGCCCTGTAATGGAAGTGATGCATGGCGCGTCCTTATAATTCGCTATCAAGCCTTTTCCGGGCCGCGGCCAGTGCCCCGGCCACGCGCTCGCGCGCCGTTCCGCCGATGCAGGCCCGGCGGTCCACCACGGCCCTGGTTTCGAGGAAAGCGAAGACGTCCTCGCCCGCCGCGGGGCAGGATTCCCGAAGCTCCGAAAGCGTGAGGTCCCCAAGCTCCCTGCCCTTCTCCACCCCGTATGCCACGGCCCGGCCGGCCATGGAGTGGGCCTCGCGGAAGGGAACGCCCTTGCCCACCAGGTAGTCGGCAAGGTCGGTGGCGTTAAGGTAACCCCTATCCGCGGCTTCCGCAAGTCTTTCGCGGTTGAAGGAAAGGGCGGCGGTCATGCGGGCGAAGACGGCCAGCGCGCTTTTGAGGGTGTCCGCGGCGTCGAAGACCGGAATTTTATCCTCCTGCATGTCCCGGTTGTACGCCAAGGGAAGCCCCTTCATGAGGGTCAGTAAGGCCGTCAGGTCCCCGTAGACCCGGCCGGTCTTGCCGCGCGTAAGCTCGGCCACGTCCGGGTTTTTTTTCTGGGGCATCAGGGAGCTTCCGGTGGTGAAGGCGTCCGGGAGGCGCACGAAGTTAAACTCGGCGGAGGACCACAGCACCAGTTCCTCGGCCAAGCGGGAAAGGTGCATCATGGCGATGGCGGCGGCGGAGACGAAGTCCAGGGCGAAGTCCCGGTCCGAGACCGCGTCCAGGCTGTTCTCCGTTACCCCTGAAAAGCCCAGGAGCCCGGCGGTGAAGGCGCGGTCAACGGGAAAGGTGGTGCCGGCCAGCGCCGCGCTTCCGAGCGGCATGACGTTCACCCGCGCCAGGCACTCGCGGAAGCGCTCGGAGTCCCGCGAGAACATCTCGAAGTAGGCCAGGAGGTGGTGGGCCAGAAGAACCGGCTGGGCCCGCTGGAGGTGGGTGTAGCCGGGCATGACGGTATCGAGGTGATCCGCAGACTGCGTTAGGAGCGCGCCCTTGAGGTCCCCCAGAAGCCCCAGCACGGCCCGGACCTCGTCCCGAAGGTAGAGCCTAAGATCCAGCGCCACCTGGTCGTTCCGGCTGCGGCCGGTGTGGACCTTCTTGGCTACGGGGCCGAGAAGCTCCGTCAAGCGGCTTTCCACGTGCATGTGGATGTCTTCGAGGGCGTCGGTGAAGACGAAGTTTCCGGACTCGATCTCCTTTTTGACCGCGCCAAGGCCCGCGACCAGGGTCTTTGCCTCCTCCTCCGCCAGAACCCCGGCCCGCGCCAGGGTCTTCACGTGGGCCACGCTGCCCTCTATGTCGTGGGCGTAGAGCCTTTTATCCACCGCGATGGAGGAGGTGAAGGCCTCGACGAGCGCATCGGTTCCCCCGGCAAACCTGCCGCCCCACATTTTCTCCGACATGATGCTTCTCCCCGATACCGGCGGCGTTCAGCTTCTTCCAAAGGTCATAAAAAATCCCGCGCGGGCTGCCCGATGACTGTCCGGCGGCGTTCAAAATTTCAACGACCCTATCCATAACAGCCCAATACTTAAGGATTTAAAGTGTTTTGGAAGGGGTGAGGGAG
>JAKAGN010000095.1 GCA_021815525.1 Deltaproteobacteria bacterium | reverse complement strand
ATGGGCCTTCGGGTGGAACCGGCTCTCACGCAAGGCCCACGCCGTCGTGATCTGGCTGGTGGCCGGGGCGTCGAGCCTCTCGGCCCTGTGGATTCTGATCGCCAACTCCTTCATGCAGCACCCCGTGGGCTACGTCTTGAGGAACGGCCGGGCTGAGCTTTCCGACTTCATGGCGGTTGTGACATCGAAGTTCGCGCTCCTGCAGTTCCTCCACACCGTGCCCTCCGCTTACATCCTCTCGGGTTTCTTCGTGATGGGCATATCGGCGTGGCACCTTCTGCGGAAAAACGAGGTGGAGTTCTTCAAAATCTCGTTCCGCACGGGCCTCGCCCTGGCGCTCGTGGCGTCCCTTTTCGTGTTCTTCGAGGGGCACATGCAGGCCAAGGACCTCGCGGAGGCCCAGCCCGCCAAGGTGGCGGCCATGGAGTCCCACTGGGAAACCGGCGCGCGCGCGCCCCTTTACCTCTTCTCCTGGCCCGACCAGGAGCACCAGAGAAACAGGATCCAGATTCTGCCCATCCCCGGCCTTTTAAGCCTTCTGGCGCACCACGACATTAACGCCAAGGTGACGGGCCTTAGGGACATCCCCCGGGACGAGCAGCCCAAGGTATGGGTGGTGGGCTTAACCTTCAAGCTGATGCTCCTTTTGGGCGTCCTCTTCATCCTGGAGACCCTCTACGGCTTCGTGAAGCGGAACCGGCTCGAAGATTCGCCCCGCTACCTGAAGCTCATGGTCTGGTCCCTTCCCCTTCCTTACCTGGCCTGCTCCTTAGGGTGGATCATGACGGAGATGGGCCGCCAGCCCTGGATCGTCTACGGCCTCATGAAGACCTCCGACGCCCACTCGGCCACGGTGCCGGCCTCGTCGGTCATGATCACCCTCGTAGGCTTCATCGTGGTTTACGGCATCCTGGGGGCCGTGGGCTTTTCCCTCATGGCCAGGGCCGCGAAGAAGGGACCGGCCGTGGAAGCCTGATTTTTCGCTTAGCCATAACACATCCTCACAAGGGGGATTTTCGTCATGGATATTTCGATGTACGCCACCATCTGGTTTTTTCTCTGGGGCCTTCTGTGGGCCGTGTATTTCGCCACCGACGGCTTCGACCTGGGGATAGGAATGCTGCTCCCGTTTCT
This sequence comes from Deltaproteobacteria bacterium, assembly GCA_021815525.1. Taxonomy (GTDB): domain Bacteria; phylum Desulfobacterota; class Desulfobacteria; order Desulfobacterales; family Desulfatibacillaceae; genus JACRLG01. The sequence continues at coordinate 7,528 of JAKAGN010000095.1, read as the reverse complement.
TGGGAAGACCGAGGACGACAAGCGGGCCATGCTGAAAAGCGTGGGGCCCCTTTGGGACGGCAACGAGGTATGGCTGATCGCCGCGGGCGGAGTGACCTTCGCGGCCTTCCCCAGGGTCTACGCCGTGATGTTCTCGGCCCTCTACCTGCCCTTGATGCTGATCCTTCTCGGGCTCATCATACGGGGGGTCTCCTTCGAGTTCAGGGGCAAGGTCGACGGACCCGGCTGGCGCAAGCTCTGGGACGCCTGCCTGTTTGCGGGAAGCCTCCTTCCCGCGCTTCTTCTGGGGGTGGCCTTCGCCAACATCTTCGAGGGCGTTCCCATAGACGCCGAGGGCGCGTTCCACGGCGGCATCCCGACGCTTTTGAACCCCTACGGCCTTTTGGGCGGGCTCTTCTTCGTGCTGGCCTTTCTCCTGCACGGGTCCCTGTGGCTTTCGGCCCACGTGGAAGGCCCCTTGCGCGACCGCAGCGCCCGCGCCGCCAAGCTCCTTTGGATCGTGGCGGTTTTCGCCTTCGCGGCCTTCGCGGTCCTCAGTTACTTCGCCACGCCCCTGTTCGGAAACTATTTCAAGCATCCCATCCTGTTCCTGGTCCCGGTCCTCGGTGCCGCGGCCGCGGCCGGGGTGCTGGTCTTCATGGGAAAGGGCCGCTTCTGGTCCGCGTGGTTTTCCAATGCGCTTTTCATCATTTGCGCGGCATTCTTCGGCATAATAGGCCTTTTCCCGGATCTCTTCCCGTCCTCCCTCTCCCCCGAGTTTTCCATCAACGCCGCCAACGGCTCCTCCTCGGTCCTGACGTTAAAAATCATGCTTGGCGTGGCCCTTCTTTTCGTGCCCATAGTGATCGCCTACCAGGCCTGGGCCTACCGCCTCTTCAAGGACAGGGACCCGGCCGGGGAAGGCTACTGAAAAAACGGGATGAGATTTACGGGGCAGGGATGGGAAACCCTTTGGAAACAAAAGGTTCTCCCATCCAGCCCCCGCCCCGCCCCTTCCAAAAGACTTCAGAAGCCCTGTCCCCCCAAAAGCCCGTGACGCCGAAGCCGCCGGTCCGCGCCTCCGGATGGGTGCGCGACCGCGCCATATGCGAATCTTTTTTCACGCAATATCAAATAATCATTCCATTTTCAGGGGCGGCTTTAGGGCGGAAATTTCGGAGGCCGCCCTTTCGCGCTTGCCCGTCGCCGCCAAGAGTGTTAAATAAAAAAGACACAGATGGGGGGAGTGAGCCAAAAAATCATATGAAAACAGTGGGTTATCCTCATTGATTCTGTATGATCGGGCCGGCGACAGGATTCGGGTGGCGGAAGATTATCGGGCCATCTTGCCAAGGTAAATCCAAGGCTATATGGGAGAAAAAATGCGGCGGGCGTTCAAACAGTTCGTATTGATGATGCTTTTCGTCCCCTTTTTCTTTTTCGCCGCTTGCGGCGGAGGCGGCGGTGAGAGCGGCGCAAACGAAGGCGATGAGCAAGGCGCCGCCGGCATCATGAGCGCCGCCGGCGTCTCCGGAGTGGCGGCGGCCGGAGCGCCGATAGTAGGCTATGTCTGCCTCAAAGACTCCTTGGGCGCGCTGATCGGCCCCCAAGCCATAGGGGCCGATGGCAGCTTCTCCTTTTCAGAGGCCCAGCTCTCCCGCCTGACCCCGCCATTCTTTCTGGAAGCGAAGGGACGGGTGGGCGCCGAGGGCTGCGCGCTTTACTCCTACGCCCCAGGCCCCGGCGCGGCCAACATCAATCCCTTGACCAACCTTGCCATCGGCATGGCCGCAGGCATGGACCCGGCAAGGGCCTATGCCGCAACGACCCTTTCCGCCGCCGCCCTGCAAACGGCCGTCAGGCGGATCCAGGCTTCCCTGCAAAGTCTTCTGGCGCTCTACGGGGCGGAGCGCCAGGATTTCTTTTCCGGAGCCTACGCTGCCGACCACAGCGGCCTCGACGCCATGTTCGATGTCGTAAGGATTACGGTCACCCGCGGCGACCGCGCGATAATAACGGACAAGACCTCGAACGCGACCCTCATGAACGAAGCCCTGGGCGACGTGGCCGGAAAATCTTTGGGCGCCGGCCAAGTGGCGGGCCTGGCGGGCTCGGAAGAGGACATGCGGGGCATAGCCGCTCTTTTCGACAGGTTCATCGCGGCCATGAACCGGGTCCCCACGGGCAACTGGGATCTCAACCTGATGGTAAACGGCAGCTTGAACTTCGACGGCACGGTCACCGACCCCACTCCGTTCGGGCTCCACAACGGCTACCGCCGAAGCGATTACCTCACTTATCTCATCAATATGGCGGGCGCCATGACCTCGGTCGGGGGGGCCATCGAGCGAATCCCCTTCACCATAACGGGAAAAACGCCTGACGGCGCTTACGATGTTTCCGACATATGGGTCTTCTCCAATGGAAACAGCACATTGAACGGCTCCGACCTTTCGGCGGTCCCCGACCGGGTCATAAAGGTTGGGAATGAATGGAAGTTTACCGGTAATGATTCATTCGCCTCCACCATATGCGTCCAGGAAGGCGCCACTAAAACGATCAACGAGTTCAGCAGGGCGAGCTACTCTTCTTTCCTGGCTTTAAGTGTGATGAATTACGGCAACCAGGACATAGATCACGCCATCGTTACAGCCCAAGGCATCCCCGATGAAATGACCATGACCAAATCCGCGCAGAATCCGGCGGAGCTGTGGTCAGGGTACACGCTTGGGGATGAGGACATCGCCAAGATAGACCAAGTTATAATCAATACCGGCAAGGTCGATTTTACTTTCATGATTTACACCGCAGCCAATAGGCTGCTGCAGAAAACCACGCTGACCATGTATGCAGCCCCTCCGCCGACCGATAACGTTGAAGAGCGAAGCATACTCGATCAATGCTTTGCATACGTTTATACGATTAACAGCTCTCATGCCATCGACATCTTAGAGCCGTTGTTTTCCGACGGAGGAATTTACAACTTTTCGTATGAAATACCGTTCTGGACACTTTCTCCCGTAATCAGGGCGGGCTGCAAATTGATGTGCGGGGACTCCGCCGCCAACTCGGCCACTTTCACGGCCTCGAACGCACTCCAATTGAACGGAACTGCGATGGCAAGCATACCCGTTTCCGGTCTGGGTTGGTCGCCCACCACCGCCAAGCTTATAATGCATACAATGGATATATATAGGGTGGAGTTCTATACCTATTGGCCCTACCAGTAAGCGCGGCATCATGCCGGGCCGTGCAGGAGAGGCGCCGCCCGGCCGTATTTCGCCCCCGGGTTCCGGCTCCGCCGTGGCTTCCGCCCAACAGGCGCGTTGACAAGAACGCCCGCCTGGGCTACCAATAGCTTGCAGCCTCTTCGGAAAACAGAAAGGGGCGCTGGAAAGGCGGGCCCCCCGGAAACCGGCGGGCGCCCTCCCCTTCCTTCGCGGATTCTTTGCTGGAAACGGAACGTCATGGACATCCGGTCAGGGCTTGTCATAAACGGCAGAAGCTGCCCCTACGATCCCGGGGAGACCATTCTTTCGGCGGCTCTGCGGCACGGCATCGAAATCCCCACGCTGTGCCACTTGCCGGGGCAGGGCTCGCCCGGGACCTGCGGCGTGTGCGCCGTGGAGATAAAAGGGCGGCCGGATCTCGCGCCCGCCTGCGCCACCAAGGCGGCCCCGGGCATGGAGGTCCTGACCGAGTCGCCCCGGGTCGTGGCCCACAGAAGGCGGGTGATCGGCAGGCTTCTTGCCGAGGGCCGCCACAACTGCGCGGCCCGCGGGGCGGACCAAGACAATTTCGCGGCATTCCAGCTTTCGGTCCAGGAGGCGGAGGGAGCGGTTGCCTTGTGCCCGGCCTGGGGCGACTGCCGCCTCCAGGACCTTTGCTACCGCTACCAGGCGAGCCCCGGGGGCGGGCCGCTCGCCCAACGAGCCTATCCGGTCCTGCCGGACAACCCCTTCTTCAGGCGGGATTACACCCGCTGCATCCGCTGCGGCCGCTGCTTCCTCACCTGCAGGAAAAAGGCGCTGGAGTTCGATTTCACCGCCGCCGAAACGGGGACGGAGCGGGATTTCCCCATCCCCAACGACCTGTGCGTTCACTGCCAAAGGTGCGTGAAGGCCTGCCCCGTGGGTGCGCTGGTCCCGCTTTCGGGAAAAAAGACCAGGGAAAAACGAAGGCGTGGAAAGGAAGTTCCGGCGTCTCCCCCGCCTGAATGACACCGCACGCTCCCGGCCTTTTCCCGGCGCCCGCCGGACCCCTTGCAAAAAAAGCCGAATTGGACCACAATGATGACGAACTTCCCGCGTGCATCAAAAAAACGTCCCACCATTGCGCGAGGTCATGAAATGAAAAGGGCTCCGCACGTATCGGGCTTGATGTTCCTTGCCGCGTTTCTGGTTCTTGCGGCCTCCGCCGCACCCGCTTTTGCCGCGCCTGCGCCCAAGGCGCCCAAGTACCTGTGGAACATCGCCACCGTGGTTCCCAAGGGAATCGGCTGGGCGCAGCAGTACGAGAAGCTCGTGATGCCCACCATAGCCCAGGTCAGCAACCAGGAGATCGGAATCAAGATCCATTGGGGCGGCGTGCAGGGCAAGGACGAGGAGGTCATCAAGAAGATCCGGACGGGCAAGCTGGAGGGCGCGGGTCTCGACGCCCGGGGCACGGTGCTGGCCGTGAAGGATTTTTCGGTCTTGACCCTGCCTTTCCTGTTCGAGGACTACGACGAGGTGGACTACGTCCGCGCCAAGATGCGCCCCGCCTTCGACAAGTGCGTGGAAAAGGCCGGCTTCTTCCTGGTGCTGTGGATAGACCAGGACTTCGACCAGATTTACTCCTCCCGCTACGGCTTCACGGATCCCAAGGAGTTCGCCGAGGCCCGCTACGCCAACTGGTGCGGGGACATGGAAAAGCGCGTCATTGAAAGCCTCGGCGGCAGCACCGCGCCGGCCGAAATCAACAGCTTCATGCCCCTCGTGAAGAAGGGCACGGTGAACGCGGTGATGGCCCCGGCCCTGTGGGTGGTGGGAACCCAGCTCTACTCGGTCTTCACCTGCTTCAACCCGGTGAAGATCCGCTACAGCCCGGGCTCGGTCCTGATCAGCAAGAAGGTCTGGGAAAGCATTCCGGAGGAATACCGGAAGCGGTACATGGAAAAGCGCCTGGGCCTCGAAGGCACCATGAACAACACCATCCGCCACGACAACAAGAAGGCCATCGCAGCAATGATGCGCTACGGCATCAAGCAGACCTCCATCACGGACGCGAACCTCAAGATCATCAAGGAGAAAACCCGGAAGGTCTGGGCCGAGATGACGGAGAGCGCCTTCCCCAAGCAGCTCCTGGACGAGGTCCTTTCGCGGCTTTCCGAGTTCCGCCGGCAAAAGCCGGGAAAATCCGCCTGATCCCGGCCTCGCGCGATTACACGGCCCCGGAGGACCCTATTCTTTCATGAGCCCCGCCGAATCCATCATGGACACCGCCCGGCGCCTCAGGGGCGAGCTCGAGGCCTCGGAGGCGGTCACCGTCTCCATCGCGCTCCTGGGCCGCACCGGGGCGGGCAAAAGCTCCCTCGTCAACCGACTCATGGGGAAGAACCTCGCCAAGGTGGGCGCGGCGGCCGACACCACCACCGGCGCCGGCGCCTACGAGTGGAACGGCGTGCGCCTCGTGGACCTTCCCGGCTTCGACACGAAGCGCTTTCCCCGGGAAAGCTTCTGGGAGGAGTTCCGGCTCGACTCCTTCGATCTTTTCCTTTGCGTTTTTTCCGACAAGCCCGGCTCCGCCGAGAGCGACTTTTTCGCGCGCCTCCGCCAAAAAGGCCGGACTTGCCTCTTTGTCCGCAACAAGGAGGACCAGGTCTGCGACACGAGCGGCGAAAAAAGCCGCGAGGAGCTTTTCCGGGACATAGCAAGCGACCTTTCCCGCCAGATCGGAAGCGCCGAGCCGGTTTACTTTACGAGCTGCGCCACCGGCCGCGGGCTTGCCGAGCTTTCCCAGGCCGTCTGCGCAGCGCTTCCCGAAACCAAGCGGGAGCGCTGGATAGAGGGCGCCAAGGCCTACACAAGGGAGTTTCTCGCGGCCAAGGAGGCCCTTTGTAAAAAAAAAGTCAGGCTCTTCGCCGGGCTTTCCGCCGCCAACGCCGTTAACCCGCTGCCCGGGGTCGATGTCGCGGTGGATCTCTCGCTTTTGGTCTCCCTCATGAAGACGATTCGGAACGCCTACGGGCTTTCGGACCAGAGCATCCTTCGGGCCAAGGAGCTGGGGATCCCGGCCGTGGCCCAGCTCGCCAACAACGTAATCCGTTACTCCACGAAAGAGGGCGCGGTCTTCCTGCTCCAGCGATTCATGGGAAGCGAACTCACCAAGGAGGCGGCCAAGTACGTGCCCCTGGTGGGGCAGATAGTCGCCGCCGGCGCGGGCTTCGGCATCACCCTGAAGGCCGGAAGCGCCTATCTCGAGGACTGCCACGGCATCGCAAGCGAGGTCCTTGCCCGCCAGATGGATTTCCGGCCCTGACCTTTAAGATTACAAATCCCCACCCCGGGGCGGTTCCCCACAGCTTGCGCCCTTGATTTTAACCTGAGGATATGATAAGAACCGGATGATTTCCAAGATCATCGGATTTTTTCAGGCCTTAGGTTTTTTCCACCACTCATTCACGGAAGGGGGAAAAATGAAGCTTTCGCGTATCGCTCTTGCCTTGCTGTTCGTGGCCCTCACGTGCTCTCCCGCGCTGGCCGGGGACAAGACCACCTGGGGCCTGGGGCTCCAGATCGACTACGGCTCGCGGGACATGGCCTTCGACGACATGACAAGCTCCCAGGGCGCCGTAACGTCCCAGGATATCGCCCAGATGGAGCACTATTACAAGTACACCGAGGCCTACCACACGGTGGGGCTCGTGGGCACCTGGCTCGTCACCAACAACATCACCCTTAAAGGCACCATAGGCTTCTCCGACTACGACTTGAAGGCCGACTACTTCGGGACCCTCGCTGGCTACGACTCCTACAAGTTCACGGATGATTTCTCGGATCTGGCCTACGGCCTTTGCGTCGACTTCGTGGGACCCGTCAGCGACTCCCTGGCCCTGGGGCTTTCCGTGAGCGGGCAGCTGGTGGATTACCGCGACGGCGCCTTCAGCGTGAACGGGATGCAGGTGGTGCCGGGCGGCACGGTGAGCCGCGTGGACGCCGACGTGGAGCGCTGGAACGTCGAGATTTTCCCGCGCGCCATCTTCACCGGCAAGAAGCTCACCTTCTACATCGGGCCCACCTACACCAAGGCCGGCGCCAAGCTGGAGGTCCGCACCTACACCACCGCTGGCCGCTACACCGACACCATCAAGCTGGAGGAGGACAACCCCTGGGCGGTGAAGGCCGGCGTGCACGTTCCCTTGACGAGGGAAATGGCGGCCGACCTTTCCTTGAGCCTCATGGGCACCACCGGGGCCACGGTGGGAATCTCCTACTTCTTCTAATACCAAGTTGCGTTCAAAGAGAGAAGATTCGCGGGGGGAGGGGAGGGGGAAACCTTTTATGAATAA
>JAKAGN010000094.1 GCA_021815525.1 Deltaproteobacteria bacterium | reverse complement strand
GATGTCAAGATGCTCAGGCGTTTTTCGTACGCATCCCGGGCCTTGGCCACCAGGAGATCGATGTCGCACGGCTTCATGAGGTAGTCGCCCGCGCCGCTCTTCATGCCCTCCACAGCGGACTCCAGGGTGGCGTGGCCGGTCAGCATGATGACATCGATCTGCGGATGGCGGCTCTTCATGGCCGAAAGGGTCGCAAGGCCGTCCATGCCCGGCATCTTGACATCCAGGATCACCACGTGGACCGGCGTAGACTCCAGGATGGCCAGGGCCTGTTCGCCCGACTCGGCCACGAGGGCCGATACGCCCTTGCGGGCCAGAACCTTTTGGGTGGTGGCCAGGAACCGGGTTTCGTCGTCCACCAGGAGTATGGTCATGGGCTCCACGGGCCGGCTCTCCTCTCATCAAGCTTCGGGAAGCAAAACGGTGAAAACCGTGCCCCTGTCGATCTCGCTTTTAACCTCGATGTTCCCGCCCATCTTGTTGATGATGCCGTAGCAGATGGAAAGCCCGAGACCGGTGCCCTGCCCCACCGGCTTGGTGGTGAAAAAGGGCGTGAAGATTTTTTCCAGGTTCTCCGGGCTTATGCCCGAGCCGTTGTCGGACACCTCCACGGTCACCTTGTTGTCCCGGCGCCCCAGCGCGATCTTCACCTCGCCCCGGCCGGAGGAGCCGTGGCGCTTGCCCACCGCGTAGAGGGCGTTGTTCACGAGGTTTAAGAGCACCTGCTGGAACTGGGAGGGGTCGGCGTCCACCATGAAGGCGGGGCCGTCCGGGATATTCACCTCGAAGGCCACGCCGTCCACCTCCGCCTTCTTGGCCACCATTCGGGCCACCTGGGGCACGAACTGGGCGAGGTCCGTCCTTTCGGGCGCGCCGGTCTTCTTGCGGGCGAACTTCAAGATGGCGGCGGTGATGTCGGCGCAGCGCTCCACCTGAAGCTGTATCTGCCTCACGGAGTCGGAGACGTCCCTGAAGTCCTCGGAGTCGCTGAGGGCGCCGCGCTTGCCCAGCTCGGGAAGGATCATCTCCACCAAAGACGTCTCGGCCCGGATGATCTGCAGGGGGTTGTTGATCTCGTGGGCGAAGCCCGAGGACATCTCGCCTATCTCGGCCAGGCGCCCGGCCATGACGAGCTGCTGGTTCAACTGGACCTTTTCCTGGTCCACGCGCCGGATGCGGGCCACGATGCGGCCGGAAAGATACAGGGCCGAGCCCACGATGAGGATGCCGCCCAGAAAGGCCACGAGCCCCACCATCAGGCGCGCGGTGCGCAGCTCGGAGAAGGCGTCGTCGGCGGCCTGCCGGACCACCAGGAGCCACTGGTGGTCGTTCAGCCAGCTGGTCACCACGATGAAGTCGTCGCTGCCGGAATCCTTGAGGTAGAAGGGCCGGGCCCCCACCGAGGCCATGGGGTAGCGGGGGGCGTCCGGGTCCTTGTCCAGAAGCTCGCCGCCCGAACGCCGCCGGGTCTGGAACACGCCGGCCTTGTTGATGATGTAGGCCTCGCCGGTGCGGCCCACGCGCACGGCTTCCACCACGTCGGTGAAGGCCTGGGTGTCGATGGTGGCCCTAAGGACCCAGACCCGCCCCTTCTCGTTCCGGGTTATGGCCACAACGAAGTGGGGGACGTTGCGGAAGCCCAGGTAGATGTCCGAGACGTAGTAGCCCTTCTGCATGACCTCCCGGAACCACTGGGTGGCGTTATACATCCTGCCCACGAGCCTGTAGGGCCCGTGGTAGGCCACGTGGAGGCCGTCCTGGTTTATGACGCCTAAGTCCACGAAGGCGGAGGATTTTTTCTGGAGGTTGTCGAATATCCGGGAGAGCTTTTTTTCGTCGGAAAGCTCCTCCAGGGAAAAGGACTCCGCCACGAACGCCAGGTCCGCCCGGCGGTCGGCCAGGAAGGTCTCGATGATGAGCCCGTGGTCGTTCACCACGCGCTGGAGCTTGGATTCCGTGATGTTACGGGTGAAGTTGGTGAAGTAGGAGAAGCCGACGAGGGAGGCCGCCAGAAAGGGAACGAACGGAACCACCAGCATGCTGGCGAGGATCTTCATCTTCAGGGGCTGGTAGTGATCCTGCTCCTTCATGTCCCCTCGCGTTTTTGGGGTGGTCCCGCGGAATCGCTCGAAAATGCGCGATCCCATTCCATTTTGGCACGCATAAGACGTGCCAAAGATTTGACAAGGTAAAGCCTTGACCTGTCATTTGCAAGTAAAAAGCGGCGAAGAGCCCTGGGCCGCGCCGAATCCCAGCGTCAAGGCATCCATTGCGCGGGCCCGCAACGGGAATTTGCGCCGATTCGCGGGTTAACCGGAAAGTAAAAGATATAAAATGCGGTGGCCCGCCCTTTCCGCGGCCCGCTTTTTTCCCAGGGAGGAAGGGGCGGGTGGGCGACGGGCCCGGCCGGGCATTAACCCGCCATTTTTCTTGACAAATAATCTCCAAAGAGCTTACGGTCCCCTGGTATTCCAAGGACAATCCAAAGCGCCTGGTCCAAGCTCATGCCCTTTTTTTCCCTTCGCCGCAGAATCCTGTTCCTGCTCCTGGCCCTGGTGCTTGTAAACGCGGCCGGGGCCTTGTGGACCGCGTGGTTTCTGGAGGTGACCCAGAAGGCTTACGCGGAGGCCGTTTCCCGGGACATCGCGGCGCTTCTGTCGGCCCAGAAGCTGGAATCGGCCCTCGTGATGCAAAAGGGATACACAACCTACTACGCCCTTTCCGGGGACGAATCCTGGCTTGCGAGGCTATCCGAGCAGACCCGGAACTTCGACGCGGCCATGCGAAAGGCCCGGGGAACGGCGATAACGCCCCACGCCCAGGCCGTCTTGAGCCGCATCGAGGCGGCGTACATACGCTACGCTTACGAACGCGAACGGGTCATCGCCCTGTACCGGGGGGGGGAGCGGGACGCCGGGATGCAGGCCCACTGGAAGGTGCGGGACCAGTTCCTGGCCATTTCGGCCCTGTGCGAGCAGTACCGGGCCATCCACGAGGCGGCCCTGGCGGAGGAGGAGACATCTTACCGCGCCAAGGCCCGGGCCGCCGCAGCCTTCGCGGCGGCGCGGCTTTTCCTGACGGTGGGCCTGGGGATCGCCCTGGCCCTGGTCCTTCTGCGGCAGGTGCTCTCGCCCATACGGAGGCTGGCCCTGACGGGAAACGAGGGCCTGGACGCGGACCTCGCCGACGACGAGGTCAGGGCCCTCGGCTACCGGATGAGAAAGCTCGAAAACGACAGGGACCAGTCCCTGGCCAAGCTGGAGCAGAGCCGGGAGCACCTGGTCCAGTCCGAAAAGCTGGCCCTCGTGGGAAAGCTCTCGGCCGGAGTCGCCCACAGCATACGGAACCCCTTGACATCCGTTAAGATGCGCCTCTTTTCCCTGGAAAGGGGTCTTTCCCTGGACCCCGTCCAGAAGGAGGACTTCGAGGTGATCGCGGAGGAGATCCGGCACCTCGACACCATCATCGCCAACTTCCTGGAGTTCGCGCGGCCGCCGAGGCTTCGGATGCAGCCGGTCAGCATGTCCGACGTGGTTGACGCCACCCTGGACCTTTTCCGGCACCGGCTGGATTCCTACGGCGTCACCGCCGCGGTGCTGCGCGAAGGCCGCCTGCCCCTCATCCCGGCGGACCCGGAGCAGATGAAGGAGGTCCTGGCGAACCTTCTCGTCAACTCCTGCGAGGTCATGGCCCAGGGCGGGCGGATCACCATAGCGGAACGCCTGGAAAGCCGGCAGGGCTCGGGGGACGTGGTGGTCCTGGACTACCGGGACGACGGGCCGGGCATCCCGCCGGATCTTGCCGAGCGCATTTTTGAACCCTTTTTCAGCACCAAGGAGGAGGGCTCGGGGCTGGGGCTGTCCATCGCCCGCCGGATACTGGATGAGCACGGAGGCGAAATCCGCGTGATCCAGAAAGCCGACCGGGGCGCCGCCTTTGTCCTGGAGCTGCCCATAAAGGAGGCCGCGGTTGGGAAAAATCCTGATCGTTGACGACGACGCCCAGCTTCGCACCAGCTTCGAGAGGGTGCTTCGGATCGAGGGCTACGAGACCTTGACGGCCTCGTCGGGGGAGGCCGGCATAAAGGCCGTGGCGGAGCAGGCGCCGGACTGCGTCATCATGGACGTGCAGCTTCCGGGCATGAACGGGCTGGAGGCCTTCACCGTAATAAAAAGGAGCGCCCCCCGCCTTCCGGTCATCATCATGACGGCCTTCGGCACCACCGACATCGCCATCGAGGCGACGAAGCTGGGGGCCTTCGACTACGTCTTGAAGCCCTTCGACGTGCCATCGGTCCTGGGGCTGATCTCGCAGGCCTTCAAGGCCGGGCGCTTCATGCAGGCCCCCGTGGCCGTGGGCGCGGAGCCCCAGACGCCCTCGGGCGACGCCCTCATAGGCGTAAGCCCCGCCATGCAGAACGTGTACAAGGCCATCGGCCGGGTGGCGGCCACCGACGCCACGGTCCTCATCCGGGGGGAATCCGGAACCGGAAAGGAGCTTGTGGCCCGGGCCCTTTACCAGCACAGCCTGCGCTCCGACAAACCTTTCCTCATCATCAACTGCGTGGCCATACCCGAGACGCTTCTCGAAAGCGAGCTTTTCGGCTACGAGAAGGGCGCCTTCACCGGGGCCGTCAACCGCAGGGTGGGGAAGATCGAGCGCGGCAACAAGGGCTCCATCTTCTTGGATGAGATAGGTGACATGCCCATAGGCATCCAGGCCAAGCTGCTGCGGCTCCTCGAGGAGCGCAAGATAGAGCGCCTGGGCGGCCGGGAGCCCATTCCCGTGGACGTGCGCATCATAGCCGCCACCAACCGCAACCTCGAGGAGGCCGTGGCCGACGGCCGCTTCCGGGAGGACCTCTACTATCGGCTGAACGTGGTGGCCTTAAGCCTGCCTCCGCTCCGCGAGCGGCAGGACGACGTCCTCCTGCTGGCTGACTACTTTTTGGCCCTCCACTCGCGTGACATGGAGCTCCCTAACCCCGGCATCACGCCGGCAGGGCGCGAGCGGCTGCTGGCCCACCATTGGCCGGGCAACGTCCGGGAGCTGGGCAACGCCGTGCAGAAGGCTCTCATTTTTTCACGCGGGCTGCCGCTGGATGCCCGGGACGTGGAAAGGGCCACGGGCTACGACGCGGAGGCCGCCCACTCGCCCAAGCCCGCGGGCGGGGACGAGAGCATGGACGAGGCCGTGACCCGCTGGGTGCGGGAGAGGCTCACCCAAAAACCCGGGGAATCCGATTTCGATTCCCTGATGGATCATTTCGCGGCCCTCATCCTGCGCCAGGCCCTGGACCTTTCGGGCGGCAACCGCACCCGGGCCTCGAAGCTCCTGGGCCTTTCCAGGCCGACCCTCCTTTCCAAGATCGACAAGTACGACCTCAAGATAAAAACCTCGGTGGAATGAAAACCCGGGAACTCGTGGAGGTTCCTTTTACAATCCGTCGGAAAATTTTACAGCCCGCTTCGGCAGATCCGGGCCGGCCGGCCGCACGGAGCCGGGCTTTTACGCCTGCAGGGGGGAAAAATTTGAGATTTCGCCCGCAGGCCTTTTTTTATCGGTATTTTACTCGGATTTATTTTTAAATACTTTAAGCTGGTTATCTCAAATATCCAGCGGTGCGCCGGTGATGGGGCGCAGGCGCCGCGGGGTATTTTCGTGTCGTGGTACGCAAGTTGCCTTGATGGGGTTGGCCACCCATAACAGCGTGCGACGACATGGAACAAAAGAACCTTCACATCGTGATCGCGGACCGGAACTCCAACGTGTCCGAACTCCTAAGGCGGGAGTTCGCGGGCATGGGCTACCGCGTGAGCGTGTCGAGGGATTGCAACCAGATCATCGGGATGCTATTGGGTAAGGACAGGCCCGATCTTTTGATCCTGGACCCGGAGCTGACCTGCCCGGACAACCGCTCCGTCATGGTCCACCTGGTGAGGGACGCCCCCAGGCTTCCGGTGATTCTCCACGCCTTCGAGCCCGAGACCCTTCCGGGGCCGCTGGTGTGGGCGGCCGAGGCCGTGGTGGAAAAAGGCGCGGACCCCGAGCGGCTCAAGAAGACGGTGGACCGCATTTTCCGGCGTTTGAACCCGGACAGCTTCGCCTGAAGCCGCGAAGGGCGAAATTGCCAGGCCACAAGGGGCGATCCGCCATGCATTCGACCTTGCCCCCCGAAAAAACGAAGACTTACGCCCCGCTCTCGGGCACGCTCTTCTGGATCATCCTCCTGGTATCCATTGCTCCCCTCTTTCTCATGACGGCGGTGGCGGCCTACGAGTTCAACACGGCCTACCGCGTCAAGGCCGTGGCCTACCTAGACGAACTCGTGGAAAAGCACGCCCGGAACGTGGACGGCTTCCTGGTGGAAAAAGAGGCCGAGGTCCGGATGCTTTCGCTCACCCGGGACGCGGCCGAGCTTTCCGACGAGGCCGTCCTAAGCTCGCTTCTTTCCGCCCTCCAGAAAAACCACGGGGGCGTATTCGTGGATCTCGGATTCGTGAACGCGGGCGGCCGCCAGGTGGCCTACGCCGGGCCCTACTCCTTGAAAGGCGCCGACTACTCCAAGGCCCCCTGGTTCGCCCGGGCCATGCGCGACGAAAAATACATCAGCGACGTCTTCACGGGGCTTCGGGGCCTTCCACACTTCATCGTGGCGATACGGAAGGACACCCCGGCCGGCCCCTTCGTGCTTCGCGGCACCATAGATTTCGCCGCCTTCAACCTCCTGGTGGAGAACATCACCACAGGCTCCACGGGGCTCGCCTTCATCATCAACCGCGAGGGGGAGTTCCAGACCCGGCCGCGGGTGCCGCTGGACTCCCGGGCGGCGGCCATCCGCGACGCCGTTTGGAAGTCCTCGCCCGCGAAGCTCCCGCCCCGCCGCTACCGGAGCTGGGAAGCCTTCACCGGCTCGGCGGCCCGGGATGAGCGCCCGGCCTTTCATTTCATGGGCTCAAGCCCCGGGGACGGCCGGCGCGCCATCTACGTGACCGCCACCCTGAAGGCCGGCGAGTGGGCCCTGGTCTACCTCCAGGACGAGGCCGAGACCTTCGCGTCCCTCTACACGGCCCGGAACGTCACCGTGGCGGTGCTCCTTTTGGGCGGGCTCGCCATAGCCTTCATGGCGGCGGTGCTTTCCCGGCGGGTTGCCGGCAAGATGGGCCGCATCGCGCGGGAAAAGGAGCTGATGAACGAGAAGGTCATCGAGGCCGGCAAGCTGGCCTCCCTGGGGGAGCTGGCCGCGGGCATCGCCCACGAGATCAACAACCCCGTGGCCGTCATGGTGGAGGAGGCCGGCTGGATAGGGGACCTTCTGGAGGACCCCGAGTTCGCCGACACCGAGGACGTGCGGGAGATCCGCCGGGCCCTTTCCCAGATAAAGGTCCAGGGCAAGCGCTGCAAGGAGATAACCCACAAGCTTCTCTCCTTCGCCCGCAAGACCGACCCCGTGGAAAAAGAGGTGCAGTTGAACGACATGGTGCGGGAGGTGATGGAGCTTTCCGGCCAGCACGCGCGTTTCGCCAACGTGAAGTTCTCGACGCAGCTGGCGCCGGATTTGCCCCCCATCATTGCCTCACCCTCCGAGATACAGCAGGTGCTCCTAAACCTCATCAACAACGCCATCGACGCGGTGCCGCCCCAGGAGGGCGGCATGGTGGGGCTCACCACGCGCATTGCGGACGGCCGCGTGCTTCTTTCGGTCTCCGACACCGGCGCCGGCATCCCCGAGGCCAACGTGAACCGCATATTCGATCCCTTCTTCACCACAAAGCCCGTGGGAAAGGGCACGGGCCTGGGGCTTTCCATCGTTTACGGCATCATGAAGAAGCTTAAAGGGCGGGTCTCGGTCTCCTCCACGGTGGGCATGGGGACCACCTTCCACCTGGCCTTCCCCCTGCCGGGAGGGCCGCCCCTTTCGGACGACGAGGCGGCCGATGATTCCCGACCCCTTTGAGATTCCGCCCGAGCCCGAAGCGGACGGCGGGGGCCTCAAGCTCCTTTTGGTGGACGACGAGGCCGCGTACCTTTCGGTCATGGAAAAGCGGCTCCTGCGCCGGGGCATCCAGGCCACCGGCGCCACCTCCGGGGCCGAGGCCGTGGCCATCCTCCGGAGCCAGGACTTCGACTGCGCGGTGGTGGATTTAAAGATGTCCGACATGGACGGCATCGAGGTCCTGAAGATTTTCAAGAAGATGGTGCCGGCCATGCCGGTCATAATACTCACGGGGCACGGTTCGGAGAAGGCCGCGCGGGAAGGGCTGGTGCTGGGGGCGGCCGACTACCTCACCAAGCCCTGCGACCTGGACGAGCTCATCCCCAAGGTCCGCGAGGCCGTGTCCACCGCGGCCGAAGGCTACGACGCCATGACGGAGAAGATGCGCCTCCTCATCGTGGACGACGAGCGGGACCTCGTGGAGATGCTGGGGCTTAGGCTGGCCGAGGCCGGGCACCAGGTGACCGGCGCCCACGACGGCCGGGAGGGGCTGGAGGTCCTCGATTACCAGCCCGTTGACGTGGTGATCCTGGACCTCAACATGCCCGGCAAGGACGGCATAGAGATATTGAAGGAGATCAAGCGCCGGCACCCGCTCGTGGAGGTGGTGCTCTTGACGGGCCACGCCAGCGTGGACAAGGCCGTTTCCGGCATGAAGCTGGGGGCCGCCGACTTTCTGGAAAAGCCCCTCGACTTTTCCGAGCTGAAGTTAAAGCTCAAGGATGCAA
>JAKAGN010000093.1 GCA_021815525.1 Deltaproteobacteria bacterium | reverse complement strand
GCCCGCACCACCGGCGTGAAATGCCCCCAGGACGGATGCAGCGGTGAGATAGTGGAGAAACGCTCCCGCCAGGGCAAGATTTTCTTCTCCTGCAACCGTTACCCGGACTGCACCTACGCCATCTGGGACCGGCCCGTCCCCCGCCCCTGCCCCGACTGCGGCTCGCCCTTCCTTCTCG
Source organism: Deltaproteobacteria bacterium (assembly GCA_021815525.1). Lineage (GTDB taxonomy): Bacteria > Desulfobacterota > Desulfobacteria > Desulfobacterales > Desulfatibacillaceae > JACRLG01. The sequence continues at coordinate 8,662 of JAKAGN010000093.1, read as the reverse complement.
AAAAAACCAGCAAGAAGGAAGGCGCCTACCTCGCCTGCCCCAACCGCCAGTGCAAACACAAGGAAAAGCTCCCCGAAACGGCGTGAGGCGAAAGGATCGCGGGGGGAGGGAGAGGGGAGAACCCTTTTTGCAAAAGGGTTCTCCCCTCCCGCTTCACCCCAACCGATCTTCGATCGGTCGGGGACCCCGACCTCCCCCCGCACCCCCCTCCCTCACCCCTTCCTAAAATTTTTCAATGGCTTCGCGCGCGCTCCGCGCCTTCCCGAAGGCTCCGCATCCCAGCCCCCGGCCCCCACAGCGCACAGCAAGGAAAACATCTTTTCCGTATTTTCCCCGGAGTCCCAGGCGGGCTGAAAGCGATGAGCCGCAAGGAACGCAAGAAGCGAACAAGAAAGCGTACTCATGTACGTGACCGCCGTTCGCTTCGAAGCGTGACACAGCGGATCGCGCTTTCAGCCCGCCTGGGGCCGCCTTGCCCACTTGACAGGCCCCCTTCCCGCCGTTACTTTATTGGGTCAACGTATTGCTTTTATCTTACTCATGGACGGGAGTTAAGTTAATGGAAAATATCAACCGGCCCCTTCGGAGGGGTTTCTGGTGGATTTTTGTCTGGATGGGGCTTTTCGAGCTGATACTGGTCCTGGCGGTGGTTTTCGGCAACTTAAAGGTCCTTTCCATGATAAGGACGAGCCCCAACGGGCCCGCCCTTATCGCGTCCTTGAAGCTCGATTCCTGGCTTCTTCACTACCCCGTGTACCTGGTGCCCGGCTTTCTTGCGGTGAGCCTTCTTTTTTCCTTCTTCGCCTGGGCCGGCGTGAAAAGGGTGGTGAGGCGCTTCCTTGACCGCGAACTCGCGGCGGCTCCGCCCAAAAAGGCGAAAAAAGGCCTTGGGGAAGCACCGGAAGACCGCCCCAAGACGGCCCGCGAGATCGCGCAGGATACCGAGCGCCAGAGCCTGCACCTCCTGGCCCTCCTGCAGCGGGAGGGCCGCCTCATGGACTTCCTGGCCGAGGACTTGACCCTTTACGACGACGCCCAGATCGGCGGCGCTGTGCGCGCGGTCCACGAGGGCTGCAGGAAGCTCCTGGAAAAGCGCCTGAAACCCGTGCCGGTGATGGCGGCCGAGGAAGGCGAGGCCGTCACCATCGAGCCCGGCTTCGACCCCGCCGCCATACGGCTTTCGGGAAACGTGGCCGGGGACCCGCCCTTTAAGGGCGTCCTGCGGCACAAGGGCTGGAAGGCCTCCCGCTACGAGATGCCCGAGCTAATCTCCGCAAGCGACCCAAGGATCATTGCCCCCGCCGAGGTAGACATCTAGCGCGGAGCGGCGGAAAACGCGATCCGCTGTGTTGCGCTTCGCCTCGCGCTTGGTCACGTACGGAAAAGTACGCTCCCTTCGCGCTCGCCTCGCGCTTCTAACGGCTCATCGTTTTCCGCCGCTCCGCAACCGCTGCTTTCAACGGCTTTTTTAAGCCGCTTACAGGAGATAAGGTAAGTGCCTGAACCGACATACATAGTTGGAATTGATCTCGGGACCACCAACTCGGTGGTGGCCTACACCGACGCCAAGCCCGAAAAGGGCCGCCCGCCCGACATCCGCCTGTTCCGCGCGCCCCAGCTGGTCGGGCCAGGGGCCATAGAGGAGCGCGACACCCTCCCCTCCTTCGTGCTCCTTCCCACGCCCCACGAGGTGGCGGAAGGCGACCTTGCGCTTCCCTGGGACGAAAAACCGGGGCTCGCGGTGGGCGTTTTCGCGCGGGACCGCGGGGCCGAGCTTCCCCAGCGCCTGGTCTCCTCCGCCAAGAGCTGGCTTTGCCACGCGGGCGTGGACCGCAACGCGGCCATTCTTCCCTGGGGCGCGGAGGGCGGCGCCCGCAAGCTCTCGCCCGTGGAGGCGTCCACGGCGGTCCTGGCCCACGTCACGGCCGCGTGGGACCGTTTCATGGCGGCGGACAACCCGGACCTGGCCTTGAAGCACCAGGACGTGATTCTGACGGTCCCCGCCTCCTTCGACGCGGTGGCCCGGGACCTCACGGTCAAGGCCGCCACCGCCGCCGGGCTTTCGGTGACGCTTCTGGAGGAACCCCAGGCCGCCTTCTACGCCTGGATCGCCCACTCCGGCGACGAGTGGCGCAAGAACGTCTCGGTGGGGGACCTGGTCCTCGTATTCGACGTGGGCGGCGGCACATCCGACTTCTCCCTCATCTCCGTGGGCGAGGAGGAGGGGAACATGACGCTCTCCCGCGTTGCGGTGGGGGACCACCTCCTGGTGGGCGGCGACAACATGGACCTGGCCCTTGCCTACGATCTGGCCAAAACCCTGGCGCAAAAGGGCAAGAAGCTCGACGGCTGGCAGATGCGCGCGCTTTGGCTCTCCTGCCGGGGGGCCAAGGAGAAGCTCCTTGCGGAAAACGGCCCCGAGGCCGCGGTGGTAACCATCCTGGGCCGCGGCAGCGGCTTGATCGGCGGAACCGTCAAGACGGACCTCGAAAAGGGCCGGATAACGGGCGTCATCACCGACGGCTTTTTCCCGCCCTGCGAAAAGGACGCCGAGCCTTCGGCCCCGCCGCGCTCGGGCATGAGGGAGATGGGCCTTTCCTACGCCGCGGACCCCGGCGTCACCCGGCACCTGGCCAGGTTCCTGAGGCGCTCCGGGGCCGAGAGGCCTCTTCCCACGGCGGTCCTTTTCAACGGCGGCGTCATGAAGGCCGCGGCCCTGCGCGGCCGCGTGCGTGAGGTGCTGGACTCCTGGCGGGACGGCGATGGCGAGCCCGTGCGGGAGCTTAGCGGCGCGGACTACGACCTCTCGGTGGCCCGGGGCGCGGCGGTCTACGGCCTGGCCAAGCGGGGCGGGGCCGTGCGCATCAAGGGCGGCCTCAACAAGGCCTACTACATAGGCGTGGAGGCCGCGCTTCCGGCCGTGCCGGGAATGCCCGCGCCGCGCTCGGCCGTGTGCGTCGCGCCCTTCGGCATGGAGGAGGGAACCTCCGCCAAACTGTCCGGCCGCACCTTCGGCCTCGTGGTGGGTGAGCCCGTGCGCTTCGAGTTCCTGGCCTCCACGAGCCGCCACGACGACGAGATGGGCGTCACCATCGAGGATTTCGAGTCCGAGCTTACGCCCGTCACCACCCTTGAAACCGAGCTTTCGGGAGACGCGGGAAGCGTGATTCCCGTCACTCTCGAGGTGGACGCCACAGAGGTGGGGACGCTTGAGCTGTGGTGCGTGGCTGAAGACGGCCGGCGTTTCCGGCTTTCCTTCGACGTGCGGGAAAAGGAAGATGCCCCTTAGGAAACCGGAGAGGCCCTTCATCGTGGGGATAGATCTCGGAACCACCAACTCCGCCCTCTCCTACGTGGACATGGGCGCGGCCCCCCAGAACCGCAAGATCTCGCTCTTTTCGGTGCCGCAGCTTTCCGCGCCCGGCGAGGTGGCGCGCGGCAAGGTGCTGCCCTCGTTCCTCTACCTTCCCGGAACCTACGACGTAACCGCGGAATCGGTGGTGCTGCCCTGGCCCCACGAGAAGGACCGCTTCGCGGGCCTCTACGCCAGGGAGCAGGGCTCCCGGGTTCCGGCGCGGCTCGTGGCCTCGGCCAAGAGCTGGCTCTGCCACGGGCAGGTGGACCGGAGGGCCCCGATCCTCCCCTGGGGCGGCGATGCGGGCGTGGGCAAGCTCTCGCCGGTGGCGGCCTCGGCGGCGTACCTGAAGCACCTCAAAGACGCCTGGAACCATTGGGCAGGGGACGACGAAAAGCGCCTGGAAAACCAGGAGGTCATCGTGACGGTCCCGGCCTCCTTCGACGAGGTGGCCCGGGATTTAACGGTGGAGGCGGCCAAGATCGCCGGCATCGGCGAGGTGACCTTGATCGAGGAGCCCCTTGCCGCCTTTTACTCATGGCTCGTTTTCCACGAAAAGGACTGGGACCGGCACGTCCTTCCGGGGGAACTCATCTGCGTCGTCGACGTGGGCGGCGGCACATCCGACTTCTCCCTCATAACGCTCCGGGAAACCGAGGGAAGCCCGCGCTTCGAGCGCATAGCGGTGGGCGACCATCTCATCCTGGGCGGCGACAACATGGATCTGGCGCTGGCCCGCCACGCCGAGACCCTCATGGGCAAAAGCGGCGCGCGCCTTTCCGCCAACCGCTGGCAGGCGCTGTGCCACCAGTGCCGCATGGCCAAGGAGGCGCTCCTTTCCGGCGAGGCGGACGAGCGGGTGGTGACCCTGATGGGCGAGGGCGGAAAGCTCATAGGCGGCACCCTCTCGGCGCGCCTTTCCCGCGAGGCCGTGGAAGGCATAATCCTGGACGGCTTCTTCCCCCTGGTAACGCCCGATTCCGCGCCCCCCGAGGACGCCCGCAAGAGCGGCATAACCGAGTTCGGCCTACCCTACGCCAAGGACGCCGCCGTCACGCGCCATCTCTGCCGCTTCATCGAGCGCCACGCGGGCGACGTCAAAAAAATTCTCGGCCGCGAAAACCCCATGCCGGACCTCGTCCTCTATAACGGCGGGGCCTTGAAGCCCGACAAGTTGAAGGAGCGTATCCGGGAGGCGGTGCAGCACTGGTTCAAGGCCCCCTCGCCGCCCCGGGTCCTGGAAAACCCGGACCTCGATCTTGCCGTAAGCCGCGGCGCGGCCTACTACGGCCTCGTGAAGGCCGGGCACGGCGTGCGGGTGGGCTCGGGCTCGCCGCGCGGCTACTACCTTGAAATCGCATCCGAAAAAAACGGGGACGGCGCGAAAAAGGCGCTTTGCCTCATGGAGCGCGGCGTGGAGGAGGGCACCCTTTTGGAGCTTTCCGGCCGCGACTTCGAGGTTTTGGCCAACCAGCCGGTCAGCTTCACCGTCTACAGCTCCTCCTTCCGCTCCGGCGACAAAAGCGGCGATCTTATCGACGTGGACGACACCTTGACGCTCCTGCCGCCCATCAACACCGTCATCCAGTTCGGGAAAAAGGCGGGCGAAACCGCCATCCCGGTGCGGGTCTCGGCCCATTACACCGAGATGGGGACCCTGGCCCTGTGGTGCCGCTCGCTCGTAAGCGATCACAAGTGGCGGCTCCAGTTCCAGACAAGGCTTTCGGGCGCCTCCCCCGCCGCCGTCTCCGAGGACCGCGTGTTCGAGGAGGAGAAGGTGGAAAAGGCTCTGGCCCTCATCCGCGCCGTTTTCGTGGAAAACTCGCGCGCCCCCGGCCCGGAACGCCTGGCAAACGCCCTCGTCGAAGCCTGCGAAACCCCCCGCGAGCGCTGGCCGCTCTCGTTCCTGCGGCGCATGGCCGACGCCCTTTTAGAGGCCGCCGGCGGCCGGGCCATCTCCCCCGAGCACGAGGCCCGCTGGGAAAACCTCGCCGGCTTCTGCCTTAGGCCCGGCTTCGGCGATTCCCTGGACGAGCACCGCGTGCGCAGCCTCTGGGCCCTCTACAAGAAAGGCCCCATAGCCGCCAAGAGCCCCCAGGCGCGCCTGGAGTGGTGGGTCCTGTGGCGGCGCATCGCGGGTGGGCTTTCCGCCGGCCACCAGCGCCAAATCCTACAGGACCTGGCCCCCATCCTCCGGCCCAAGAAGGCGGGAGAGCGCGCCAAGCTCTCCCCCGAGGAGGAGAACGAGCTTTGGATGCTTACCGCCAACCTCGAACGCCTCCTCGTTAAAGACAAGGTGGACTTCGGACGCACCCTCTTAAACCGCCTGGAACCTAAAAAAGCCACGCCCAAGCTCTTCTGGGCCATTTCCCGAATGGGCGCCCGCGACCTCCTCTACGGCCCCTTGGACCGCGTCATCCCCCCCGACGAGGCCGCCCGCTGGATCGACTCGCTCCTCGCAAAATCCTGGCCCAAGCCCCGGCCCCTGGGCCTCGCCCTCTCCCAGCTCGCCCGCAAGACCGGCGACCGCAAGCGGGACCTCGACCCCGCCGTCTCAGCCCGAGTCCTTGCGTTCCTGGCCCCCTTCGACTGGGCCCCGCCGCTTTCCCGCCTGGTCTCCGAGGTGACCGCCGTGGACCGCGACGAGGAATCCTCCCGCTTCGGCGAATCCCTCCCGGCAGGGCTCGTGCTCAAGATCTCGGACTAAAAAGAAAAAAAGCGAAAGCGCCTCCGGCGGCCGGGGGCGCAAACCGCCCCCGGACCCCCGATAATCGGGCGTCGCGGATTGCTGCGCAATCCGCGACGCTGGAATATGAGGGCTTCGCATTCCAGCGGTCAACGCACGAGAGTTTTTACAGGGAGGCTAAACGCGGCTGGTGGGCAGAGATCGGCTCAGCTGTAATGTCCAAGATGGGTATCGCTGCGAAAAATGTGCAATTTATGGTAGTTGAAAGCGTTCATTTTTTGAACGTTCAAAAATTGAACGTTCATATTCTGAACAACCCGGTCTCAACCCTCTGAAAGAAAAAGCTTTTGCCTCATCCAAATTTCCTACCGGCTCGGACAGGCGAACGGAAAACGATGAGATGCAAGGAAGGCAAGGCGAGCGCGAAGGGAGCGTATTGTTTATACGTGACCGAGCGTGAGTCCGATGCCTGACGCCGCAGATCGCGGTTTCCGCTCGCCTGTCCCGGCGGTGAAGAAGCGTCGAGAGCAAGAGTGCGAGGGGTGCGGGAGGGAGCGTGCTGTTCGCACGTGACCGACCCGCACCCCGAAGCATGACACAGCTATCGGCGATTATGCGCCGCCTGTCATTGGACCAGTTGACGGGTAATGGTATGGAGATGATGGCCGACGATGGAGAACTTCACCGCCTCGCCGAACACGGCGGGGTTCTTCAGGTTCCGGATGATGAATTTAAGGTACTGGCGGCCGTAGGGAGTGAAAGGCTGGCGGGCCAGGGAGCGCACGGCCATCAGAAGCTCCGCCAAGTGGATCTGGCGCGGCGGAACCTCCGAGTGGCTCATGTTGTCGAGGATCATGTTGCAGCGCTCGAAGTAGTTCTTGAGGTTCTCGTCGTAGATGGTGTCCAGAACCTTGCAGAAGCGGCGCCGCAGGTCCTCGGGGTCCATGCGGGTCACGAAGTTGGAGGCCGCCTTGCTGGTGTTGTTGCCGTCCGAGGCCGAAAGGAGTCGCCCTTCCCTTTCCAGGCGCTGGTAAAGCTCGGTTCCGGGAAGCGCCGTCAGAAGCCCCACCATGGCGCGGGCTATGCCGGTCTTCTGGATGAAGGCGATCTGCCGCTCGGCAATGTCCTGGGTGTCGGAGTCGAAGCCTAAGATGAAGCCCGCCATGACCTCGATGCCGTAGGACTGGATTTTCTTCACGGCCGCCGACATGTCGCACTTCAGGTTCTGCGTCTTGCCGGTTTCCGTGAGGCCTTCCATGGAGGGCGTTTCGATGCCTATGAAGACCTCGTTGAAGGCGGCGTCCCGCATGGCGGAAAGGAGCGCGTCGTCGTCGGCGAGGTTTATGCTGGCCTCGGTGAAGAAGCGGAAGGGGTGGCGGTTCGCCTTCTGCCACGAGATCAAGGCCGGCAGCAGCTCGTCCTTTACGCGGGCCTTGTTTCCGATGAAGTTGTCGTCCACCATGAAGACCGCGCCGCGCCATCCCAGCTTGTAGAGGGCTGAAAGCTCGGCGATGACGGCTGGGGCGCTTTTTAGGCGCGGCCGGTTGCCGTAGACCTTCCAGATGTCGCAGAACTCGCAGTGGAAGGGGCAGCCCCTGGAGTACTGGATGGACATGGAAGCGTAGGATTTCATGCGCAATAGCTCGAAGCGCGGGATGCGGGCCGCGGCCATGTCGGGCTTTTCGGCCGCTCGGTAGATTTCACGCGCGCGGCCCTTTTCGAGGTCCGCGAAGAACTCGGGAATCATCTCCTCGGCCTCGCCCAGGATGAAGTGGTCCACTCCGGAAATTTCCTCGCGGCTCCCGGACGGGTACGGGCCGCCGGCCACCACGGTCTTTCCGGCCGCCCTGGCCCGGGCCACCACCCTTTCGAAGGAGTTCTTCTGGACGATCATGGCGGAGACGAAAACCATGTCGGCCCAGTCGAGGTCCTTCGCGGTGAGCCTTTCGATGTTCTCGTCCACGAGCCTCACCTGGTAGCTGGCCGGGATGTAGCTGGCCACCGTGACCAGGCCCAGGGGCGGCATGGCGCTTTTCTTGTGGATGAAGGAAAGGGCGTACTTGAAGCTCCAGTAGGTTTCCCTTGGCACCTCGGGGTACACCAAAAGTATGCGTCGGGGTTTCATGGTCCTTAAGTCCTCCCTTGGGGTTTTTCTGCGGGGTCAGGCGCGTTTCCGCCGCATTTGCCCGTAACCTAAACCCCCTTTTGGAGAACGTACAAGCTATCTTCCTGTTTTTACATTTGTTTTACACAACGCCGAAAAGCGCTAAATAGGCCATTGCGATCTTTCCGCGCTTTTGCTATCAGTCGCGCGAGCCTTGACGAAACCTACGAACCCTAAGCCCCCGGAGGCCGCCATGAACCCCCTCATCACGGAGGAAGCCTTTTCCTTTGACGATGTCCTTATCCTTCCCTCCTACTCCGACGTGGTCCCCAAGGACGTCGATGTAAAGACGCGCCTTTCACGGAGCATCTCCTTGAACATCCCCATCGTCTCGGCCGCCATGGACACGGTGACCGAAAGCCAGACCGCGATTTGCCTGGCCCGCGAGGGGGGGCTGGGGTTCATCCACCGCAACATGAGCATCGCAAACCAGGTGCTGGAGCTGGATAAGGTCAAA
>JAKAGN010000092.1 GCA_021815525.1 Deltaproteobacteria bacterium | reverse complement strand
GTTTGGCCGAAAAGTGCGTCCCGGCTGCCCTTACCTCTGATGCCGCAAGGCGTTGAGCACGTCTACATAGTCCATCCCAACGCCCGAATGCAAATAACTGCCCTTACCTCTGATGCCGCAAGGCGTTGAGCACGCTGCGGCCCGGGCGCTATAAAAATCATCGGAATCACTGCCCTTACCTCTGATGCCGCAAGGCGTTGAGCACAACGGTGAGCCCGAAAAGACCGAGAGCCCCGAAATCTGCCCTTACCTCTGATGCCGCAAGGCGTTGAGCACGCCAGGCGACGTTTCGGCCGTCTGGTCACGTTATTCCTGCCTTGCCTCTGCCTGTCCCCGAGCACCAAATAGATTCATGTCCTCCATAGGAATCGTCTCAAAAATATTCGTATGCGCATCATCTGCGTCCTATATTTTTTGTAAGATTTATGGCATATAACAAAAGTCGATATTAAAGCTTGTTAATCCTATAAAATCAATCGGTTATCCGCAGATGCACAAGGCGGGAAGCCGGCCGCGGACGACCGCATCGTCCTGCTTTGGAAGTTCTGGATGGGGTTCTTCCCTTTATCGTTTAATTGATGGCCGTTACGGTCATGGGGCAACTATGACGCTACAGCTCAATGAAGACTATGAGATGCTAAGGCGTGAAAACGACTCCTTGAGGCGTCTACTGGCCGCCATAGAAGAAGAAGCGGCCGTTCACAAGGCTGACTGGGCTCTACGCCTGATAAATGAAAATCCAACCGCCAAACCCGGATGTCTGGAATCGCCCATGCAGCGGGCTGACAAGCCTGATCTGAATGGTATCGCCGCTGACGTACCGTGTGTCATTTATCAATTTCTGCAACAACCCGATGGATCATCAAGCTTTCCATATATTAGCCCGGCGGCTGAAGGCCTCTTTGGAATGCCGATTTCCGACATCAGCGATCCCATCAGACTATTTTCACGCATTCATCCTGACGATCTTGCGCGTTGCCGTAAAGCCATAAGCGAAGCTTCGTCCAACATGGACATGTGGTCTCAGGAATTCCGCTTCACAAGGCTCGACGGCGAAACTGTCTGGTTTTTCAGTTCATCCAGACTGATACGTCTTCCTGACGGGTCCGTTTTGTTAAACGGCGTAGTCCTGGATATATCCGCGCGCAAGAGGGCCGAGGCGGCGCTCAGGGAGAGCGAGAAGCGCTTTAGGGCCGTCGTGGAAAGCTCGCCGGATGCCATTTTCATCCAAACAGGCGGCTGTTTCGCCTACATTAACCCCGCTGCAATATCCTTGTTCGGGGCCGCTGAAGAAAAGCTGTTGCTGGGGCGCCCTGTGTTGGACCTGTTTCACCCTGGCTCCCGCGCGGCCATTTCAGCACACATCCAAAGCTTCAATGAGGACAGGCGATCTGTCCTAAAATTTGAGGAAAAAATAGTTCGTTGCGATGATACAGAGGTCTATGCCGAGTTTCTGGCTGTTCCTTTCAACTTTCGTGGTGAAAAGGGTGCGCTGGTGTTCGCGCGCGATATTTCCAACAGGAAAAGCGCTGACGATGCCTTACGAAAAAGCGAAGAATGGTATCGGAATCTTGTATTGATTTTTTCTCATATTATTTGGACTTACGAGGTGGATGAAAAGAGGCAGGTTGTAGCCAACTATGGCGCTCCACTTGCCGAACGGCTGCTTGGCTTGCCTTCAGGCACAATGCCCAACAATTTTGATGAATACCTTTCTTATATTTACTTCGAAGATCTGCCGAAAGTGTCGGAAGAACTATGTTTGACCTTGGCCTCACCTGGCCGGGAATCGACAATGGACTACCGGCTTAATAGGGTTGACGGCACAATGTGTTGGGTTCAGTCACATGGAATATCCTACGTTAAACCAAACGGCAATATTGTATGTATAGGCACAACTCATGATGTAACTGAAATAAAAAATGCAGAGAAAGCACTTAAGGAAAGTGAATCAAAATACAGATTTCTCGTTGAGAATACCATTGATTGCATCTGGCTGATTGATTTAAATTTCGTATTCCGTTATGTAAACCCTGCGATTTTTGGCATGACTGGTTTCACAGTCGAGGAGTGGGTGGGATCGAATATTAAAGAGCATTGCGACGAGCAAAACTTTGACAAAATAGCCGCTATTTTAAAAAAGGCCTTGGAACAACCTCCGGATAACCCGTCAATTATGTGTGAAGCAATAATCTATAAGAAAAACGGGGAACCTTTACACATCGAAGTTATTGGCCGCGTGCTCTTCGATTCTTCAGGAAAACCCGAGGCGCTGCAGGGAGTCACAAGGGACATCTCTGATCTCAAGCGGCCAGATTTGTCCTTGTAGGAAGCTCTATAGCGACGCGTAACACTCTTATATCTTGTGTCATCTCTGCGGGAAAAGACACATCGCCACCCTGTCCCGGCTTTTAATTTTTCTTCGTTCTGTCTCCACCGATTTCGGCCGAACAATAACCCTTCCGGTGATCCTCACCGGGGCCCCGCGTGATGGGGCCGCCGCCCTGGTCCTTCTGGGGCCTCGATGCCGTGGAAGCCCTGTCCAGGCCTCGCGGTCCTGGCCAACGGGGGATATGCGAATGCGCGACGGCCGGAATTGGCTGGTAGCATTGAGGATACATAACCTGAAATAGCTTGCAATTTTCAGTGCGGAGAAGTATTTTTAAAGCATATTTAAATACCACGATAACAGGTGGCCAAGCTGGTATTCTCAAGCCGTGCACCTTTTTCAACTATCGTGACCGGTTACAAATACTTTTCGATGCAGCCATAAAAATTCTATTGTTTTGGGCCTGTGGCCGGATATTAGAACGGCTCCCATAGGATGGAGGACAAGCAACAATCTGAACCGAGAAGGTGGAAGGCATGGACAAGGACCGGAGAAGTTTTTTTAAGCAATTGTTGGTCATGGGGGCGGCCTCGCTGGGCGCGCTCAGGGCCACAAAAGGGCTGGCTGCGGTCCGGAACGAGGAGCCTGCCCGGCAGGCCTACATGATAAGCCTTTTTTATGTGGCCGGCTTCAAGTACTATCAAGGGCCAAGCTTGGTACGGAAGATGCGGGAAGAGGACCCCGTGACCATGGTTATGGAGCCGCAAAATCCATACGACCCATTCGCCGTGCGCCTGGAATGGAACGGAGAGAAGATCGGCTACATACCCAGAACCGAAAACGGCGTCGTGAACTCGCTTCTTCAGCAGGAAGCGCCTTTGCAGGGATTTATTTATAAAGTGAATCCCAAAGCCGATCCCTGGGAGGCCGTCATGGTGGAGGTCTTGATGGTGTAGCCCTATCTTGATCCAGTGTAACCTCTACGCTTAAATCCCTTTGGCTCATTCTGCGGCTTGTGAAAAGAGATAATCGAGTGTATCCAAGGTGTTATAGCGGCAGGCTGTAGCCTTTTCTTATCGGAAACAGGCAGGGCCCGGCGCCTAAGATGGTCTTGACAGTCCCTTCCGGCTCCATGCTATATCCCATGTAAGGCTTCACTTTCAGCCTTCTTCAAGGGCCCGGTATTGAAGGGGCCGCAAGATGTAACCGCTTTTGATGCGCCGGCCGACGCGCCGGCCGCAATGCAAGCAATTCGAGAGCGCGTGCCGCGCGACACGCAAGCTCCGCCGGTTTTCTGGTCCGTTTACCCAACGATCCATCTCCATCCATCAATCAAGGGAGGTTTACCCCATGCTGCTTTTGAATCCCAAGAAATACAAGGACCGCAACTACCCCGACGCCCGCTCCAAGGAAATCATGCTCAAAACCATAGAGTTCTTCGAGAAAAAGGGCATGAAGAAGATGAAGGAGGACACCTTTTCCTTCCAGTTCACCTACGACTTCGCCGAGTTCGTGAAAAAGGAGGGGATTTTCGAAACCCTGTTCCTTCCGAAGGGTTACGGCGGCCCGGACCAGTACTACAGCACCTACAGGATGTACGAGTTCTCCGAGATAACGGGTTTTTACGGCACCGCCTACTGGTACATGTACCACGTCTCCACCCTGGGGCTGGACCCCGTCTTTCTGGGGGACAACGAGGAGATGAAGCACAAGGCCGTGGAGACCCTGCGGAAAAACCCCCTGTGCGCCTTCGGGCTTTCGGAAAAGGAGCACGGCGCGGACATCTACTCCTCCGAGATGAAGCTCTATCCCCAGCCCGACGGCACCTACCTGGCCCGGGGAACCAAATATTACATCGGTAACGGCAACGAGGCTTCCACCATCACGGTGTTCGGCAAGATCGCCGACACCGACGAGTACGTCTTTTTCGTGGCGGATTCCAAGCATCCCAAGTACGAGTGCGTGAAAAACGTCATCCAGGCCCAGAACTATGTCTCGGAGTTCATTCTGCACGACTACCCGGTAACCGACGCCGACATCACCTCCCGCGGCCAGAAGGCCTGGGACGACATGTTGAACACCATAAACATCTGTAAATTCAACATCGGCTCCGGCGCAACCGGGATCGTCACCCATTCCTTCTACGAAGCCTTGAACCACGCGGCCCACAGGAACGTGTACGGCAAGTTCGTGACGGAGTTCCCGCACGTGAAGCGGCTTTTCATGGATTCCTACTGCCGGCTCGCCGCAATGAAGCTCTTCGGCCTCAGAGCCACCGACTACATGAGGGCCGCCTCGGAAGACGACAAGCGCTTCCTCCTATATAATCCCATCATGAAGATGAAGGTGGCCATCCAGGGCGAGGAGGTGCACGAGATGCTCTGGGACATCATCGCGGCCAAGGGCTTCGAGAAGGACAACTACTTCTCCCAGGCCGTGATGGAATTGAAGGGCTTCCCGAAGCTGGAGGGCACCCGGCACGTCAACATGGCCCTTATCGCCAAGCTTCTGCCCAACTACTTCTTCAACCCCAAGCCCTATCCCGAGGTCAAGAAAATGAACGGCCCCGAAAACGACGACTTCCTGTTCAAGCAGGGAAGAACGCGGGGCTACGGCAAGATCCAGTTCCACGACTACAACTTAGCCTACAACTCGGTGAACCTCCCCAACGTCAACGTGTTCAAGGAGCAGATCAAGGCCTACACCGAGTTTTTGATGGCATCCGGCATGGCCCTAGGGGAGCAGATGTTAAACGATTTCGATTTCCTCCTGGCAGTAGGGGAGATCTTCACGCTGGTGGCCTACGGCCAGCTCATAATCGAAAGCGCCCGCTTGGAGGGCATCGACGACGACCGGCTGGACATGATCTTTAACGTCTTCGTGCGGGACTTCACCCGCTACGCCGTGGACATCCAGGGCAAGTCCTCCGCCACCCAGGCCCAGAAGGACGCCTGCTTCAAGATGATCAAGGCGCCTGTTCATGACGCCGAAAAGTTCGAGCGGGTCCTTAAGAACCACGTCTATTCCCTGGTGGATGCGTACCAGATGAACCCGTAAGCAAATGCTCCTCCGGCGGCTGGGGGATTCTTCTTCCAGCCGCCCCGCATTTACGGGGCTTTTCAGGATCGCCGCAGGCAAGGAAAACAAGCCGGGCGCGGAGGAATAGTATAGCTGATACATGACGACGCGCCCGGCGATGTTTGACGCAGCATCCGGCGACCCTGGAAAGCCCCGAATGAGAAAAAGTCCAGTTCGAGTTCTTATGCCGGAATTGAAGGAAATCCTCGAAAGATACGTGGAGGCGGAAGGTCCGTTAAACTACGCCATAAAGATAGTGGGCCACCCCGGCATAGGAAAGAGCGACGCCGTAAGGCAGACGGCGCGCGAGAAGAACCTCCTTTTCATGGATACGCGCCTTGCATTCAAGGAAAACGTGGACTTGGGCGGCTACCCGGTGCCGGACCACGAAAAAGGCCGCATGATCTACTACCGGCCCAAGTTCATCCCGCCCCGGGAGGTTCCGGAGGGATACGAGGGAATCCTGTGGTTTCTGGACGAGGCCAACCGGGCCCACCCCACCGTGATCCAGACCCTTTTCCAGATCATCACCGAGCGCGTCTGCGGCGAGCACGTCCTGCCGGAAAGAACCTTCATCGTTCTCGCCGGAAACCTTGGCGAGGAGGACGAAACCGTGGTGACCGAGTTCGACGACTCGGCCCTTGACGGCAGGCTCGCCATTTTCCATCTCCTTCCCGACGCCGCAAGCTGGCTCTCCTGGGCCCGCCGGGAGGACGTGCATGAAACGGTGATCCGCTATATAGCCGCCAACCCCGAAAGGCTGTGGGACGAGAGCATGATCCACCCCAACCCCAGGGGCTGGCACCAGGTTTCCCAGGCCCTTACGGTTTCGTATGGATTAAAGGACCACGAGGCCCTGCGGACGCATTTGCTGGAAAGCGCGCGGCCCGCGGCCGAGAAGGTGATAAGCGCCCTCGTTGGAACCGTGGCCTGCCGCGACTTCATGCTTTCCGTAACCGCCGCAAGGGAGCTTACCGCAAGCCAGGTGCTTTCGGGGGACGAGGAAAAACTTAAGCTCGTAAGGGCGGGGGAGGTGGCGGCCGAGGACGTTTTCTGGGCGCTTTCGGGCGTACTGGAGCAGCTGCGGAAGCTCTCCGAAGCCGCCTCGGGCGATCTTTCCGGCCCTGATCTTGCGGCCCTTTCCAATACCCTCCGCTTCGTGGCGGTGTTGAGGGCCGATCTTCGGGTATCCTTTTTCCATCGGCTTGTTCGGCAGTGCGGGCTTTTTTCCTGCATACCCAAGGCCCTCGCCCTCTGGAAGGACGCGGGCGCGGCCGGGGCGCTTGCCGACGAGTTCGGCCGGATTCTGGAGAGCCCATGAGCGGCCATGATCCGGCCGGGGCGGTCTGGGACCTGGTGCTGGAAAAGCTTTGGCGGCAAAGCCGCTTCACCTCGTTTTTCTACCAGTTCACGGACTTTCTGCCCGAGCCCGGCCTTCCCACCCTGGGCCTTTGGGTCGCCGGAAAAAGGTTTTGCCTCCTATATAATCCCGCCTTTGTCCTTGAAACCCCGCCCGAGCATCTTCTAGGCCTTCTGGTCCACGAAATGCTCCACGTGCTTTTGGATCACGCTCACCGCTCCCGGCCCGGCGAGGACGCCTATCTCCGGAACCTGGCCCAGGACATGGTGGTGAACACCTACCTTAATCTCAATGAAAAGACCTTTTTTTCCCGCAGGGGCTTCCAGGATATTCCGCTCCTTTCGCTTCCGCCGGGATTGCCGCAAGTGCCGGAGGCCTTCGGCCGCGAGACCGGGAGAAGGGGACTTACGGATGTCGCATGGGAGGATGTGTACGCTTGGCTCAAAAACAGCCGGAAAGAGGCGGGCAAGACCGGGCCTGACGCCCAAGGCATGGAGCTTCCGGGCTTCCTGGAGGAATCCCCGGACGCCTCGCCGCAAAATCCTTTAAAGGATCGGGAATGCCCCCGCTTGACATTGCCCGGGATGGGTTTCCTGGACCCTTCGGGCAGGGCGCTCCCAACCGGCGTCCACCTTTTCGGAAGCGCCGAAAAAAATGAGGACAGAAAGGCCGGGAAAAAACGGGTGCTGCGTTTCATCGAAGGAAGCGCCCAGTGCGGGGGGGAGCGGATTTACTCCGAGGTATCGGCCCTTTTGCGGGAGCCTCCGGCAGCAATGGTTTCCTGGAGGGCGCGGATCGTAAGCCTTGCGGAGTGCTTTTCCCAGTCCACCCGCTGGGAGCTTTCCCGCGCCAGGCCCAACCGCCGTTTTTGGGGCGAGGGGATCATCGTTCCGGGCCGCGTCCACCGGAGGCACCCCATCGTGACGGTGGCCGTGGATCTCTCCGGCTCCATGACCGCGTCCCCCAGGAGCCTGGAAGCGGCCTTCGGGGTGGTGGAGGAGCTGGCCCGCTCCTTTCGGATCAACCTTCTGTGCCTGGACCAGGCGCTTTTCATCCCAAGGAAAAAGGAGGGCGCGCTGATCCCCTCGAAGGCGCGGCGGCCCTACTTCTACCGGAAGGGTGATTGGCGGTTGCTCAAAAGCGGCAGCGGCGGGGCCACCTTTTTCGCGCCCCTCTTTAACGGCTACATGAAAGGCCGCAGGGAGGCCCTCATCGTCATCACCGACGGCTTCATCTACGATCTAGCCGGTCTTGCGCCATACCAGAGGACCATCTGGGTTATCCCCGAAGAAAGGCGCGGCCTCTTCCGCCCGCCCTTCGGAAGGCTCGTCGTCATGGAGGAAGCTTAATGAAACCGGAGCATCGGGCGGAAAGCCTGGCCATTTACGAGGCGGGCAAGAAGGATCCCGATTTCGACCACCCTCGGGGTCTCGACCGCCTGATCGCGCTGGGGGACCCCGAGGCCGTTTTCAGGGCCGGCCGCACCTGGCCCGTCTTTGATTTCGCAAAGGGTTTCGATGTCTTGAGGTCTCTCGGAAGCGCCCGCTTCATCTACCACGCGGGCCTGGAGTGGAGGTCTTTCGATTACGACGCGGGCCTTTCCGCACTCCTTACACTCAAGGACCCCATGATCCTTTTCTACGCCGGGGCCCACTGGAAGCGCTTCGATTATGCGAGGGGCACGGAGGGGCTTCTTGCATCCGGCCACTGCGAGGCCCTGTATCGCGCGGGGGCGCTGTGGAAGGAGTTCCACCATGCCCGTGCATGGAAAATCCTGGAGTCCAAGGTGCTTGAAGGCGAGCAATGGCGGGGCCTGGCCTTCGAAAATCCACGGTGGAGAAAGGCCCTTAGCGGGATATTGTTCGCCGCCGTCCGGAATTTGGATATAGGCGCAAGCTGATCCTGATCCCAACCACGAAACCATCAAACGATATATGAACCTATCTCAAAAATATATTTCTATTACGATTGGCTGCAAAAGCCGCTGGCCGCGTCATCGGCGGAAAAGGTCCTCGACGTAGAATAACTACGCCTCCGGTCCTTTTTCGCCTGCTTCCTTGCCAGCAGCTTTTGCAGCCAATCGTAATAGAA
>JAKAGN010000091.1 GCA_021815525.1 Deltaproteobacteria bacterium | reverse complement strand
TGTCCCGTCCATGCCGCGAACGCTCCAAAATCCTCTCCAGCAATATCGATAAGAGCGATATTCGAAGAATATAATTTTGATTTGCGCATGATTCTATAAGGATAAAATTCACCTTTTTTTGTTCCTTTTTTTGTGGAGCTTGAAAAGATGTTAGCCATTTCCTCATACAAATTTTTCCACGACGGTCCATCGGTTTTGAAATATTTGATTCTATGGCTGAAATCGATGGTCTTGCCCACCGAATAAACGAAACAGGACTTGCCGGTCCAGTCCCATCCGAACACTCCGTATATCTTGCAGCCCTCCTCCCGCAAGGCTTTGCATTGTTGCAGAACTTCCTTGTAATCGCGCATCGGGGTTGCTGGAGATGGCCCACCCGCTCCTGCGGTGCTGTTAGCCGCGGCCGAAGCCCCCTGTGCCGTAGCCTGCGCCCCACCAGGCGGGGGGGCCTGCGCGCCCGGCCCGGCGCCGGCTCCCGGCCAGGCCGATCCAGCCCCGGAGGCTCCGCCAGCGCCCCCCGCAGGCTGCCGGGGTTTCGGGGAAGCGCCCGCACCGCCTCCCGTGGCGCTCCCGCCGGCGGAAGCCGCACCGTAAGCGGCGGCCTTTTTCTGATCCACGACGGCCCCGCAGTTGGGGCATGTTCCGTCGTCTTTCAAATTCATATCCGAATCACAGTTGGGACAGTGAACCTGAACCAGGCTGGACGACATAAGTCGGCTCCTTCATTCGGTTGCCGCTGGGCGGCAGGTGCGCTTCGCCGCCCGGAGCGGGTCAGGAGGCAGTGGGCGTAACGGCGCGCCGGACCCCGTCCCAATCCGGCCCAAGGCGCTCCAAGAGGGAAAGGAGAATGTCTAGGGCGCCGGGTGGAATCGTTTCCCTAACTGGCCTCGTGTGGTTGTTGTGCTCCATCGTGATACATGTGGTGAAAAGTTTCAATATCTTTTTTTCGAGATCCGGGTCGGCCCTTTGATCCTTTCCGGCGGCCGCGGCCCGCGAAAGCAGGGCAACGGCAAGGGTCCACAGGTCCTTGGACGCCTCCGCGTCCGCGCAAAAGGCGGCCAGAAGTTGCGAGCGGCTTTCGTCGTAACCCCTAACGAACGAACGCATGAAGGCCGATTTCCTGAACGCCGGAAGCTTCTCGTAAAGGGCCAGGAAGACCTCGCCCGGGGGCGGGACGGCGGGATCGCACAACGCGGAAAAAAGGTTCCGCCCCTCACCTTTGCCGCCGGCGCCCTTTACAAGGAACTCGAGAAATCTCTCACGCCACGAAGTCTCGATCCATTCCCGGCGCATGTGAGGCATAAGCCGCGCCGCAAACGAAACGAAAAGCGACTCGTCGACCGCTCCCGGCTCCGGCGCTCCTTTTGCGTTGTAGTTGACCCACATGGCGCTGTTTCCGAAGGTTACGGCCCAGCGCGCCGCCCTCTTTTCCCCGGGGTCCGCCATGTCCGGCCGGTTGCGCTCCCAGGCCCGCTTCACAAGCTCCCCGTGCCAGCGCAACAGGGGAACGGCTTCAACGGGCCAGCGCGAAAGCCGCCCGACGGAGGGCCGCACCGCGGCGGCGAAGGCTTGATCGCAGGCCTTCGCGTCCTGCCTGAGCGCCGAAATGGCCTCCGGGACAAGGTCCAGCAGGAAAGCCTTCTCGGCCTCGCCGGAAGCCCTCGCGGCCGCGAACAAGAGGTCCTTCAGGCTCTGGGGAAGGGCCAGAATATCCCGGGCCTCGCAGCCCGCGTCGCAGGGCGTGTCGGAGGCCAGGAAAAGCGAGCCGTGCCAGTTCTTGTGGATGAAGGAGCGAAAAGTGGAGAGGGCCAGCCCGCGCCGGATCTCGTGGGGCAGGAGCAGAAAGACCAGGTTCCAGAAGGCCGCGTTCCATTCGAGCCCCCCCGAAACCAGGACGGGCCTTCCGAAGGCCGCGTTCCAGACGAAGCGCCCGGCGGTTTCAAGGAGCGCCGGCCGGTTCCCGGCGGGTAAGGCCGCCAGCGCCCTTTGCCGGGCGAGGCTTTCCTCCTCGGGGTACGGGATGGGCGGAAGGGGCTCGACCTTGACCCTGTTGTCGCCGATGGAAAGCGAAAGGGCGTCCGCCAGGACGAAGGGGTTGTGGGAAAGCCGCTCCCGCTCGGCCCCGTTAAGGAGCACGCCGTGAAAAAGATAGGAATCGTAGAAGCCCACGGCCTCGTCACCCCGGCGCTCCAAAGTGCCCTTGCCGAAAAGCCACTCCGCGCCGGAGGATAGGGGAAGGTTCAGGAAAAACTCCCGGGCGGGGCCCTCACCGGCGGCGTCTCCGCCGCGGAAGGCCGCCAGCACCACCTTGTCTTGCGGATCGTCCGAGGAAAAGCACGTGTGTATCTCCTTCAGCGCCTCGAAAGGAAGCAGCCCGCCGTTGATGAAGACCTCGTAGATTCTGATGAGCTGCTTGACGTCCTTGCGGCCGTAAACGAAGTGCCGCAGCCCGCCACCTTTTCCGGTTTCCGCCATGCCCTTTTCCATCCCCCGGGACGGTTTCGCCCGCCCTAGCCCACCCCGCCCGCGCCGTCGGCCGGTTTCCTCATGAGGTTGTTCCGAAAGATTTCATCCATAACGAAGCTCGCGCCGGGCGCGCTCCCGAAAACCTCGTTGAACCTGTCCACGGTTTGAGCCCCCACGACACCCGTGAGGGGAACGTCCCCGCCAAGCAGGCTGGCCTGGAACCAGAGGCCGTTCAGGTAAGCGTTGAAATCCTTCCTGGAAACCTCGTCCTGGAGCATCCAGGCCTGGCGCCTGACCAAAAGTTCCGTTTTTCCGTTCACCTTGCAGCCCGCCAGGGCGAGTTCCGCCGCCTCGCGCACCGGGAGCCTGGCCGCCCCGGCCTTCAGGGCCTTGGCAAGGCAGTCGGTTTCTTTGT
Organism: Deltaproteobacteria bacterium; assembly: GCA_021815525.1. Classification (GTDB taxonomy): domain Bacteria; phylum Desulfobacterota; class Desulfobacteria; order Desulfobacterales; family Desulfatibacillaceae; genus JACRLG01. Next base: position 5,984 of record JAKAGN010000091.1, on the reverse strand, counting down.
AATAAACCTCCTGGGATATTCCCATCAGGTCCAGAAGATCGCTCAACGCCGCTGGAAGCGACGGCCTGTCGGCTGCTTCTTCGCGCCCTTGCCGCGACGGGGAACGCCGGGGTTCACGGGGCGTTGCCTGCGGCGGAATGGTCTGCTGGATAAAAACCTTGACCTGCCTTTTTTGCGGATCGTACTCATCGGCCGGGTATTCGATTCCGATGAGCCTCATGCCTTTAGATGTCGTCCCATAGGCATTCTCAACATTTTGTCCAAAAATCGTCGGAGCCTGTTCAGGCGCGACATGCATCCTGGCATAAATCATAAAGCATATAATGCCTATTAATAATATTGTCACCCAGTGCAACGATATGGTAGATAGTATTTTGCTGTTTGATATAAATTCAGCGATTACGCCTGATTCATAATGTTTCAGACCATCGAGTGATTTATACAAATCCAGAAAATCAGCGGCGTCGGGAAATGAGTCATTCTCAAGACATTCCTTTATGCTTTGCTTGATATTGTTACTTGGAAGCTCATAACGAGATCCGCTGATGATAATGGTGACTATCTTACTGTTTTCCGTCACCTTGCATATTTGTCTCCTCTTCTTCCTGAGCTGGTTCAAAAAGGACAGTATGCGATGGTCGAAATCGCCATCCGCCGCAACCTTTCTCTCCACGGCCAGGGCCTTTAGTTCCTTGAGCCATTCGGCCTGCGTCTGCGCGCCCGGCCTCGCGCCGCCGGCGACCGGTCCGTCCAGGCGGTCCAGCTTATACTCGATGTTGTTGAGCGCCTGCCTGAGCCACGAAAGATTCGGCGCAGGCTGCACCACAACGGGCGGACCCGCCACCTTCGACAAAAGGTCGGAAAGCATCGTTTGAATTTTGGACAAATCTGCGGAATGGCTGCGCTTCGCCTCCTCGACGTCGCCCCGGATGGCCCTGGCCACGGAAAAAACGGTGGGGGCCGGGCCAGCCCCCGGCGCCGAAGGAGGCGATTTAACTGCCCCGCCTATGTCATCGGCCTTCCGGTCTAGCGCCTCCACCTTGCCTTCTATGCCGGCGGCCGCTTTTTGAAGCACGGCAAGGGCGGCTTTCAACTCGCCGGGAAGGGATGCCTGGCGAAGGGCAAGGTGCACCAGGGAAAGAAGATCGTCGGCCAGCTCCTGCAGATCCACAACCCGCCCGTTCAGCTCGGAAAGGTGAAGAGCCTCGGATTTCAATCTTTCCGGTAGAAGGCCCGTCCCCGCCGGAAGCTCGGAATCCTCCACCTCCCCGGAAAGCACAAGGCCCAAGCCGGCGTCGGGGAGCGGACCCGAAAAAGCCTCCCGCAAAACCGCGTCCGAATTCTCCAGGATTTTCGCCACGCCGCCCGCGTCCGGCGCGCCAAGCTTCTCGGCGAGGGACGGCGAAAAGAGAATGACCCTGGCGCCCGGTTTAAGGAGACGCACCCGGACAAGCGGCTCATGGGCTGCTGGAAAGCCCCCCCCGTCGTCCCCCCGGGAGAGAAACTCCAGGCTTTCACCCTCCAGGACCGCAAGCCCCATGCTCCCGAAAACCGTGAAGCTCAGCCTGCGCTCCGTCGAGTCGTGGAAAAACGCCGCCACGCTGCCCGAAAATCCCCCGCCGCTTTCGGCGAGACAGGCGTTCAAGGTCTTGAAGGCTTCCAGAATGACCTCATGGCCCGGGGGCAGCTCGTCCTGCCAGCGCTCCATGCACTGCGCGGCCAGGGCATTCAAGTGGCGCAGGCAATCCCCGCCCAGGGCCGTTCCGCCCGCGCCGGGAAACCAACCCGAAACCCCCAGGACCCTCGAAGGGACGATTGCGGTCGAAAAGGCGAATCCGGCGGCCCGGGCGTTTTCCGGGGCTTCGTAACGGGCGTGGTGCGTAAGGCTCATGGCTCCGCTCCATAAAATATGGCGGGGACTGTATGGGGAAAAGGAAAATTCGTATGTCTTTAGGGCTACCATAAGCGCACTGCCAATGCAACAAGTGTATGCGCAAAACGGCCCGGCCCGCGGGACGCCCCCCCCAAAAAAAAAACGGGCCTCCGCATTGCCCGGAAAAGCTTTCCGGTATGCGGGGGCCCGTTCAAATTGCGGAGAAAGGCCGGAATGCCGGCCGGCCGTCACTTCCTGCGGCGAAAGCTCGCCAGGGTGTCGGTCACCTGGTCGAGGAGGCTTTTGGGGTACATCTTTCCGGTAAGCTGCGCCCAGACCGGCTGGGCCGAGGCTTTCAAGGCCGAAAGCTCCGATGTGGAAAGCTCCGAGCGCCGTATGCCGTACTGGAAAAGGGAGGACAGGAACCGATCGTTTTCCGCACGCACGAAGCGGCAAAAGTTCTTCTGTATCTCCTTCTGCCGCTCCCCGAACTTTTTCCGCCACTCCGGGTTAAGACTCTTCCACAAGTCCTGGGTAAGGACCGAGGCGGTCAGCATGTAGCGGATTTTCACGGGGTTGATGTAGCGGATCACCCCCTGGAGCTGGGCCCCCACCACCCAGGCCGAGGGACCGATGGCGGCATCGACCTTGCCCGCCCTCACAATGGCCGAGACCTGGGGCACGTCGGCGGGAACGTACGGGGCGCCCAGGGTCTTCAAAAAAGCCTCCTCCACCGGCCCGCACCAGGTGATGAAGCGGCTCTTGCGAAAATCCGACAGCGTGGTCATGGGCAGCTTGTTGGAGAAGACCTGGTCGAAGTCCTGGTCCATCCAGAGCATCAGGTAATAGCCCCGCTCCTCCACGAGGCGCTCGAAGACCGGCTGCATCACCTCGCGCACATGGTCCACCTCGTCCCAGCCGTTGAACAGAAACGGAAGGGAAAGCACCGCCGTTTCCGGGCATACGGCCATGACGCCCTGGGCCGTGAAACCGCCGCCCCCCAGCATCCCTTCCTTCATCTTTTTAATGTAGGAGTCCTCGTCGCCCAGGACGCCGCCCCAGTACATCTTGATCTTGATGCGGCCGGAGGTTATGCGGTCCACCTCCGGAAACACGAACTTTTTCATGCCCTTGCCCCAGCTTATGTCCTCCATGGAAAGGGTGGCCAGCTTCACGAGCCGGACGCCCCCGTCGGCGGATTTGGGAGCGGCCAGGGCCGCGGGCGAAAAAAGCGACAGCGCGAGAAAGCCCAGGAAAAGCGGCAGGACTATTCTTTTCGGCATGATGAAAACTCCGCTTCCATGAAGTACGGCTTAAGGGCAACCCTCAAACTTCGACACCAAAAGCGAGACCGCGCGGGCGGGGGAGAGCCCGCCCTCGGCAACGGCCCGCTCCATTTCGGGCAGCATCTCCTTGACGCCCGGATTGCCATAGAAACGGGCCATGACGTACTCCCGCGCCATGGCGTGAACCCAGTCGACGGCCTGGCTCCTGCGGCGCTCGGAAAAGGCCCCGGAGGCCAAGGCCTTGGCCTTGAACTCCTCCACCACCTCCCAAAGCTCCGCCACGCCAAGGCCGGTCAAGCTGCTGGCGCAAAGGGAGCGGGTGGTCCAGCCGCGCGTGGCGGGCTGAAGGTAGTGGAGCACCTTCGTAAGCTCACAGCTGGCGTTTTCGGCCCTTATGCGGTTGTCGCCGTCGGCCTTGTTTATGAGGATGGCGTCCGCAAGCTCCATGATGCCGCGCTTGATGCCCTGGAGTTCGTCCCCCGCGCCCGCGATAAGGACCAGAAGGAAGAAATCAACGAGCGAGCGCACGGCCGTCTCGCTCTGGCCCACACCCACGGTCTCCACCAGGATCACGTCATACCCGGCGGCCTCGCAGACCAGCATGGTCTCCCGGCTCTTGCGGGCCACGCCCCCCAAGATCCCCCCCGAGGGCGAGGGCCTTATGAAGGCCCCGGGGTTCCGCGAAAGCCGCTCCATGCGGGTCTTGTCCCCCAGGATGCTCCCCTTGGACACGCTCGAAGAAGGATCCACCGCCAAGACCGCCACCCGGTGCCCCCGCTCGCAAAGAAGCGTCCCCAGGGCCTCGATGAGCGTGCTCTTTCCCGCGCCCGGAACCCCCGTGATCCCCACCCGTACGGAATTTCCAGTCGCCGGCAGAAGCTCCCCCAGCATCTCCTGCGCAAGCTCCACGTGCCCGGGGGCGTTGGACTCCACCAGCGTTATGGCCCTGCCCAGGATCGTCCGGTCCCGCGCCCGCACGCCCGCCACGTAGTCCGAGACGTTGAGACTCCTCCGCGCAGCCCCGGCCGCCGGAGCCTTTTTCGCCGCGCCACCCGGCATCCCGTCGTGGCCGCCAGGGACGCCGCCCAGGACCCGCGAGGCGAACTCCGCCCCCGCTCCCTCCGGCGCCCACTCGGGCTTTTGTTTTTTAGGCGTCATAGTTATATTCATTGGGGGAGGGGTGAGGACTCCTTTTTTTTACAAAAAGGGTTATCCCAGACCCCTCCCCCCGCAGAATGGCTCTAAAAAAATCGGGTCAAACGCTTCGCGCGCATCCGCGCGCTGCGCGCACCGGCTCCATCTTACGAATTTTTTGGCTTAAAATACCGGATGTTGCAGCGTTCATAATTTGAACGTTCAATTTTTGAACGTTCAAATTATGAACGCTACCGTCCTAACTATTCGCAACTCATGTATTTTTGCCTTTACAGCCCGGCCGGGCCGCACCCACCGACCGGAAAGCCCCACTGCCGCGCATCAATCCTTGACCGGCGGAATGCGAAGCCCTCCAAAACCGCGCGGAGCCTTGCGCAGCAAGGCGGAGCCATTAGCGGGGGTCCGGGGGAACTCAGTTCCCCCGGCCGCCGGAGGCGCTTTTTTCTTCTGTTACGCCAGCCTCCTGTTGAGTTCCTCGATGACGCGGCCCGCGGCTACCGGGATGACGGTGCCGGGCCCGAAGATGAGGGCAGCGCCGTTCTTGCGGAGGAACTCGTAGTCCTGGGCCGGGATGACGCCGCCCACGACGACCATTATGTCGCCGCGGCCGTGCTTTTCAAGCTCGGCGACCAGCGCCGGCAGGAGGGTCTTGTGGCCGCCCGCAAGGGAACTCATGCCGATTACGTGCACGTCGTTCTCCACGGCCTGGGCCGCGGCCTCGCCGGGGGTCTGAAAGAGGGGCCCGATGTCCACGTCGAAGCCCATGTCGGCAAAGGCCGTGGCGATCACCTTGTAGCCGCGGTCGTGGCCGTCCTGGCCCATCTTGGCCACCATGATGCGGGGCCGCCGTCCCTCGCGTTCGGCGAAGGCGTCGGCCAGCTTCCGGACGCGCAAGACCTCTTCCTCTTCGCCGAACTCGGTGGAGTACACGCCGCTTACGCTCCGTATCATGGCCTGGTGGCGGCCGGTCACTTTTTCGATGGCGGAGGAAATCTCGCCAAGGGAGGCCCGCGCCCGGGCCGCCGCAACGCCAAGCTCCAGGAGGTTTCCCTCGCCCGTTTCCATTGCCCGGGTTATGGCGGAAAGGGCATCCCTTACTTTAGCCTCGTCGCGGTTTTTGCGCAAGTCGGCAAGGCGCTTAACCTGGCTCTCGCGCACTGCGGAGTTGTCCACTTCGAGGACCTCCACGGGGTCGTCGTGGTCGGGCCGGAAGCGGTTGACGCCCACCACGGTCTCCTGGGCCGAGTCGATGCGGGCCTGGCGGCGGGCGGCGGCCTCCTCGATGCGCATCTTGGGAAGGCCTGTCTCGATGGCCGCGGCCATGCCGCCCAAGGCCTCCACCTCCATGATGTGGTCCCAGGCCTTCCTTGCGATGCGGTCGGTCAGGACCTCCACGTAATATGAGCCCGCCCAGGGGTCCACGATCTTGGTTATGCCGGTCTCCTCCTGGAGGAAGAGCTGGGTGTTGCGCGCGATGCGGGCGGAAAAATCCGTGGGGAGCGCGATGGCCTCGTCAAGGGAGTTGGTATGGAGGCTCTGGGTGTGGCCGATGGCGGCGGAAAGCGCCTCCATGCAGGTGCGGGCCACGTTGTTGTAGGGGTCCTGGAGGGTGAGGCTCCAGCCCGAGGTCTGGGTGTGGGTGCGAAGGGCCATGCTGTCGGTGACGATGG
>JAKAGN010000090.1 GCA_021815525.1 Deltaproteobacteria bacterium | reverse complement strand
ACCATGGTGGAGCTTCTGATCTACATCGCCCTCATGGGGATCACGTCGAGCGCCCTTTACAGCGTCCTCATCTCCAACATCAAGAGCCACGACTCCATCGAGAACACGCTCGTCATGAACCAGGACATCCGGGGAGGCATCGGGCTCATGGTGAGGGAGCTTCGGCAGGCGGCCTTGAACCCCAGGGAGGTGGCGGGCATAGGGTTCCAGCAGAACGCCGACGACCGTTACAACACGGACGCCAACTCCATCCACTTCACGGCGGATCTGAACAACGACGGAAACATTGCGGGAGCGGGCGAGGACGTTGGCTACTACGTGGACTGGGACATCAACTCCGGCTCCAACGCCCTCTACCGGCGCACCGACTACAACAACGGCGGGGCCCTGACGCCCCAGATACTCTTGACCCACGTCACCAACTGGCAGGTGCAGTATCTGGCCCAGGACGAGGCGACCCCCGTCGCCGCCCCGGCCGGCAGCAACGTCTTTTTCGTGGATATAACGCTCCAGGCCCAGACCGACAAGAAGGACGCCGTGACGGGCCAGGTCAAGACCCAGACCATGCAAACCCGGGTGAGGGTGCGAAATGCCGGCCTTTAATAGCATAAGAAAGCTCGGACGCGGGCGGGAGGGCGGCTTCTCCCTGGTGGAGGTTTTGATCGCCATGTCCATCCTGTCCGTCGGCCTCATGGCGCTGGCCCAGATGCAGATCGTGGCCATGCGCTTCAACCGGCAGAACGCCCAGCGGGCGGAGGCCGAGAACGTGGCCCAGGAACAGATGGAGACCGTCATCAACACCACCTGGGCCCCTCCGGCCGGTCCTCCGGGCGCCAACGTGCTGGCCCTTGACGGCACCCAGGACGTGACCCGGAACGGCAACACATACCACGTGACCACCTCCGTTCCGGGCCCGGTGGTGAACAACACCCTAAACGTGACGGTACAGGTGACGTACAACGACGGCGTAGCCCGGACCATAACATTACAGACAACCAAGTCCCAGGCGGAGGACCCCCAGTAAAATGGAACCGAAACACCGCATTCGAGGAATCCTGCGCGGGCGGGACCGGGGGTCGGTGACGGTGCTGGCGCTCCTTGTTCTCGTCATCATGACCCTTCTCGGCATGGGGGTCTTGACCACCTCCAACTCCGATTCCCGGGCGGCCCAGAACGAGAACTCCTACCGCAGGAACTTCTCCAGGGCCGAGGCCGCGGTGCGTGCCGGGATGCAGGCCCTGCAGAACGCGGCCAACACCCCGGACGCCAACGGCAAGCTAAGCGGCAACACCACCGGGGCCACCACGGGGCTCCGCGACTACACTCTTTTAGGCCTCCACAAGGCGGCGGTGCAGGGCGTGCTGCCCGACCCCAACGACACCACCCTCTGGACCGCGGCGGCTTCCGTGGCGGATCTGGACGCCAACTGCCGCTACTACATACTTGAAACCAAGATCGAAGGATCCCTGGACGCGACCGCGAGCCAGATCCGCACCTACGTCATTTTCGGGCGCTCCAGCCTGGACAGGGGAGAGGCCATCATACGCGTGGGCTACCGGGTGAGATTGCAGCCGGCGGTCTGACCCGGCCGAACGCCCCGCGCCATAAACAAGAAAAAAGGTGGTTGCCATGGACCAGAACGCTTCCCCGCACCGTTTCCCCTCCAGGCGCTCCGGCGGCTTTTTTGCGTTCCGGAGCTTCGCGGTCCTCTTCTGCGCGGCCGTAGTTTTCGGCCTGGCCTTCGCGGACGCGGCCATGGCGGCCAACCGGGTGAGTTACAGGGTGGACTTTCCCGCCGGCACCACCTCCAGCGCCCGGGCCAGGCTGGTGTGCGACACCGGCGGCTCCTGCGACTACACTTCGAGCTGGACCGCCGACGGCGGCACCATCAACCGTTATACCAGTCTAACCTGCACCTATTACTTCGAGTTCCTTGATGTGGCCGGTTACTGCGCGCCGGGCCCCACGAACCCCTTCGTGGGGGTACCCGCCAACAACAAGGCGACGCAGACCGTCGTAATGCCCACCTACACCACGGCGGCCACCAAGTTCACCATAGACCTCCTGCCGGCCGGGGCGGTTTCGGCCGGCGCCAGGTGGGCCATAGTGAGGACCGGCGCCTGCGGCTCCTGGACCTCGGCCTGGACGACTTCGGGCGGCACGGTGACCGCGCCCAACATCTGCACGCCCTGCGACTACGCCGTCGTATTCAACACCGTGGCGGGCTACTGCCCGCCGGACAGCATTTCGCTTTCCGGTTACTCCCCCAGCGCCACCACCTATGACCTGGGAAGCGCCACCTACTCGGTCAGCGGCACGTCCTTCACCCTTACCCTCGCAACGTCCCCCGCGGGCCCCCCCCCCACCGGGGCCCAGTGGCGGATCGTGCGGCAGGCCGCCGGAAGCTGCACGGCCTGGACATCGGGCTGGGCCGCATCCGGGGCCGTCATAACGGACTCCAGCGGCGGCTGCGGCGCGAGCGCCTGCTCCTACGCGGTGGAGTTCGCAGCGGTCTCGGGCTACGACGCGCCGCCCGACATCCCGGCGGCCACCTACACGGGCGGGGCCACCAACCCCCTCGGGACCTTCGCCTATACCCCCAACATGGTGAAGTTCACCGCAACCCTGGCCCCGGCCGAGGCCCTTGCGGCGGGAGTTCAGTGGCGCATAAGCCGCATCAGCCTGGGAGCCTGCTCCGCGGTCACCTCGGCCTGGGTCAACTCCGGGGACACCGTCACCTTCGCGGACGCCACGGGCGCTTCCGGCCCATGCGAGTACTACATGGAGTTTACGCCCATCGCGGGCTGGACCTCGCCGACAGCGGTGGACGCCGTGTTCGCGCCCTCCGCCACCACGTACAACCTGGGCACCTTCACCTACCAGCTGCCCTCTGGGCCCTTCTGCGACGACTTCAACCACGCCGGCATCGACCCCCGCTGGATGTGGGTCGACCGCACCGCGAGCCCAGCCAGCCCGGCCTACAGAACCCCCACGGGCGGCGTCTCGATGGTTGTAGGGGCGCGCGGAACCAGCACCTGGACCGGCGCCGACCAGTACGCCTCCCTCTACGAGAACGACGTTTCGGGCGACTTCGAGGCGGTGGTCAAGATCACCTCCGACAACGTCACGGCCGAGTACGGCAAGGCCGGCATCGTGGTGAGGAACAACATGGCCACGGCCTCGGGGGGCTACATCTTCGTGGGCGTGGTGGATTACCACGGCTTCGGCGTTTATTATGACGCCAGCAACAACGGCTACCTCGACACCAACCAGGTGACGGGCGGCACGGTGACCTTCCCGTGCTGGATCAAGGTGCGCAAGGTGGGCACAACGTTTACCGGGTTTTACTCTGGTAACGGCACCACCTTCATCCAGATCGGCTCCGCGGTCACGCCCGGCGGCACGGCCGGCACCCAGGACGTCGGCATGTTTGTTTCGAGCTACAACGCCGGCGTTTACAAGATAGTCAACTACGACGACTTCTGCGTGACGCTGCCCGGGGCCACCACCAACTTCACCTGCCACGTCCTGCCCATCGACGTGCGGCCTACCGCCCGCTGGCGGCTCTACAACAACACCACCGGCGCCTACCAGACCGACTGGCTGGCCTCGGACGTGGTGGTGGCCATTCCCGCCCACAACTACTACAAGGTGGAGTGGAACCTGGTGGACGGCTGGGCATCTCCCGCAGACGTCCCCAACGTGCAGATACCCGACGCCCTGGGCTGCACGGACTCCTGCACCATGAACGGAATCTACACGTCGCTAGCCACAACGACGACAACGACGACGACGACGACGACCAGCACCACGACGACGCTTCCCACAACGACGTCGTCCACAACCGCGCCGGCGAGCCTCTGCGTCGACCTTTCGGACAAGCCCCTGGACGCGCAGCTTAACGCCGCGCCCGCCAACATCATGTTCGTCCTGGACGACTCGGGCTCCATGGACTGGGAGTTCATGACCAGCGAGGACCAGGGCATGTTCAGCGGCGAGTACTACCTCTGGACCATGCCCGACGACGCCTACTCGGGAAGTCTTTTGACCGACAAGGGCAAGTGGCGCTCCCAGTGGTCGGGCTACAACCAGATATACTACAACCCGGTGGTGGACTACGTGCCCTGGCCCACCATGGCGGACGCCAGCACCACCGCGCCGCTCTCCAACCCGGCCAGCTCCACCTCCGGCACGCTGGACCCCATGGCCACCTACACCACCATCGACGTGGGCTGGGTGGTGGACGACAGCCAGTCCGGCTTCACCCACGGCGGAACCAGCATCTCCTCTTACAGCAGCTCCTCCGGCTACCTTGGCAACTATCATGCAACCACGAACAACTCCGGCGGCAACGGCGCCCAGTGGGGCCAGTGGACGCCCGTCAACATGCCGGCCGGCACCTACAACGTCTACGCCCGCTGGGTGGCCTCCACCGACCGGACGGTGAACGCCGTCTACACCATAAACGCCTCGGGCTTGAACTTCACCACCCAGGCTTACAGCCAGCAGAGCAACAACGCCACCTGGATACAGCTCCAGGGCGTGGAGGGCTTCGGGAACTACGTTTTCGACGGAACCGGGGGTTTCGCGCGCATAGATCACACCGTAAGCAGCTACTACACCGACAAGGTGGTGTACGACGCGGTGAAGTTCGTGCCCGTGGGCGTGAACCCCACCATAACGGTCCGCAACGCCCACTACTACGTGTGGAGCGACGCCAACAGCACCATGTATTTGGTGAACTTCGAGGACGGCGATCTCAAGTACTACCGCTTCGGCAACCCGGCCGCCGACGACACGGGCCAGGCCGGAATCATGGAGGATACGAGCCCGCCGGACGACGTGATCCCCAAGGACGCCAACGGCAACGTGATGAGCTACAGCGACGCCCTCCAGAACTGGTGCAACTGGTTCTCCTTCTACCGCCGGCGTATTCTCACGGCCAAGGCGGCGGTGTCGCGCACCGTAAGCCAGCTCCAGGGCGTGAACGTGGGCTTCTACAGCATCTGGGGGCGTCTCGTTAAGCCCTGCCAGGCCGTGAAGGTGAAGTCCGGCGGCACCATGGTGGACAACACGGCAAGCCTTCTTTCCGCCCTCTACAGCTCCTCCTACCGGGCGAGCGGCTCCACGCCGCTCAGGACGGCCCTGAACACGGTGGGCAAGTACTACACGGAGGGGCAGACCACCAGCATCGGCTCCTGGCCCTACGCCAACGCGGCCTCTGGCGGCGCCTGCCAGCAGTCCTTCTGCGTGGCCATGACGGACGGCCTCTGGAACGACAGCTTCTCCGGCCTCGGGAACGTTGACGCCGCCTCCACCGACTGGAGCGGCTACGCGCCCTACAAGGACAGCTGGAGCGACACCCTGGCGGACGTGGCCATGAAGTATTACGCCTACGACCTCTCCACCACGCTCCAGAACCTGGTGCCGACCAACTTCCAGGACAAGGCCACCTTCCAGCACATGGTGACCTACACGGTCTCCATCGGCCAGTACGGAACCCTGAACCCGGCGGACTACGACCTCACCAACACCAACGAGAGCCTGCGGGTCTACCCCACCTGGCCCCAGCCCGTCGCGGACTCCCTGACGGCCATCGACGATTTGTGGCACGCCGCGGTGAACGGCCGCGGCCGCTTCCTCACAGCCGGGAACCCGTCCGAGCTGGTGGACTCCCTCATGGCCATCGCCCAGAACATCATCTCCCGCATCGGCAGCGGCGCGTCGGTGGCCATCAACGGCGAGGAACTGTATGCCGGGACCATTCTCTTCCAGTCCTCCTACGCGGCGGACACCTGGACGGGCGACGTCAAGGCATACCACGTGGATAGCTCCAGCGGCGCGGTCCTGACCGAGTCGCCGGTCTGGAGCGCGGCCGCCCAGCTCGAGGCCACCAACTGGGACACCGGCCGGCGCATCGTCACCTACAACGGGTTCAACGGAACGCCCTTCCGCTACGCGAACCTGACCTCGCTCCAGAAGTACATGTTGAACCCCACGGACACCACGCGCCAGCAGCAGATACTGAACTATGTCCGCGGGGACCAGAGCCTAGAGGTCACCCAGCCGGGCGGCATCTTCCGGGCCAGGGTCAAGAAGCTTTCCGACATCGTGCACTCCTCGCCGCTCTTCCTTGCCAACATGATCTTCGTGGGCGGCGACGACGGCATGTTCCACTGCTTCGACGCCGACACCGGAAAGGAAACCTTCGCCTACGTGCCGAACGGGGTCTTCCAGAACCTGTCGGTTCTTCCCCTCACCACCTACACCCACATGTTCTACGTGGACCAGACCCCCACCCAGGGCGTGGTGGATGGAAGGCAGATGGTGGTCTGCGGCTATGGCAAGGGCGGCAAGGGCTACTTCCTCCTGGACGTGACCAGCGCCCGGAGCGTGGCCACCGAGGCCGCGGCGGCCGGCTTCGTCAAGTGGGAGTATCCCTCGGCCACGACCCCCGGCGCGGAGATCAGCGGCCTTGGCTACTCCTTCAGCAAGGCCTACATAGTGAAGACCCATGCCGGCTGGGGCGTCATCTTCGGAAACGGCTACGCCAGCTCCGACGGCACCGCCAAGCTCTACGTGGTGAGCGTGGCCGACGGCACCCTCATGAAGGTTATCGACACCGGGGTCGGCTCCTGTAACGGTCTCTCCACCCCGCTTCCCGTGGACAAGGACGGCGACGGGACCGTCGATTACGCTTTCGCCGGCGACCTCAAGGGGAACCTGTGGAAGTTCAACCTCACCTCCTCCTCCGCCTCCTCCTGGAGCGTGGCCTACAACGCGGGCGGGACCCCCAAGCCGCTCTTCACCGCCATCGGCACAGACGGCGCGGGCCAGCCCATCACCACCCGGCCCGACGCCATGCTCCACTGCAAGGAGGGGATGCCGGGCATGATCGTGTGCTTCGGAACCGGCAAGTACGTGGGCGACACGGACTACACCGACAGCCGGACCCAGACCATCTACGGGGTGTGGGACTACGGCGACGACGCCGATCCCGCCGAGTACCTGGGGTCCTTTGTCCGCGGCACCAACCGCCTCAGCAACCAGCCCAACACCGTGACGCTCCTCCAGCAGGCCGTGGCCGCCTCGGTGAGCGCCGGCGGCCGCACGGCCGTCGTGCTCACGGCCCGGATCCCGGTCTGGGCCACGGATCCCGACGCCACGGCCGGCCAGAATCCCAACCCCTCGGCCCTTACGGCCAACAACGCGGGCTGGTACTTCGACCTGCCCACCTCCCGCGAGAGGGTGGTGCGCGACCCGGCCATCCGGAACAAGAAGTTCACCGTGATCTCCGCCATCCCCGTGAACTCCCCCTGCACCGGCGGCGGCTCCTCGGTCTTGTACGAGATGGATCCCTGCACCGGCGGGCGGACCATCAACCCCAAGAAGCCCACCTTCGACGTGAACAACGACGGCCTGGTGAACGAAGGCGACTTCGTGGTGATCACTGACCCCGACACCGGCGCCTCGGTCACCGCCGACGTGACGGGCCTCGTTTACAACGGCCTCCTGTTCCCGCCCTCGGTCCTGCGGGACGGCGACCTGGAACGGCTCTACATGGGAACGGCGGGCGGCACCATCGAAAGCCAGGCCGAGTCCTCGGCGAGGTTCGGTTTCTTCTACTGGCTCGAAGTCCAATAGGTTCGAATCCCGCCCGGCGGGCAGCCGCCGGGCGGGACTTTCCAATTCGGGAGAACGCCATGAAAACGCAAAGCATTCGCAGGAACCTATTGGCAGGGCTTGGGCTCTTGATGGCGTGCCTTTTCGGCGGGCAGGCCTTTGCCGGAGACGTGGACCTTCTTCCCGTCAACCCCGTTTCCCCCGCAACCGCGCCCTCGCCGAAGAAGGCCACCCGCCCCAAGCCGGCGGCCACCCGGCCCTCGACCACCGCCGGTTCGGGAGGCGCCGTCGACTCCGTCCCGGCGTTCAACGGCGAGGGAACCATCGACCAGATAAACGCCAACGGTTACGTCATCAACGACACGACCTTCATCCTGGCGCCGGATGTCAAGTTCAGGCTTTCGGCCAGCCAGTCCACGCCCCGCTCCTCCTTCAAGCTGGGGACCTACGTGGCCTATTTCCTGGACAACCAGAGGCGCATCACGGAGTTGTGGCTTTGGAAGAAAAAATGATGTAGGTTGAAACATCCGCATTCCAGCCATTCACCGCGCCGGGAGAAGCCATTTTCCGCGGCGCGGTGAATTTTATTTTCACCAAGGGAGACTCGTCATGGGAAAAAACGCGGCGTATTTTCTTCTGGGGGGGATTTTGCTCCTTGCGTTTTCAACGGGAACGGCCCGGGCGGAGTATTACCGCTACAAGGACGCCAAGGGCGTGACTCGCTACACCGACAATCTCGGCGAGGTGCCCCTGGACCAGAGAAAGGCCATGACCACCTACCAGTCGGTGGCCCCCAAGCCCAAGGAGGAGACGAAGGACGCTGCGGCCGCTTCCGGCAAGGGCAAGGACGGCAAGGCGAGCGAGGCCGAGAAGAGCCTTGCGGACCAGATGGCGGCCCTGAACGCCGAGAAGGCGGCCCTGGAGAAGGAGCAAAAGGAGCTTTCGGCCCAGCGCACGGCCCTGGAGTCTGAACGCGCCCAGGCCACGACGCCCGCCGCCAGAACAGCCGTCAACGACAAGGCCCGGGCTTACAACGAGCGGGTCAAGGCCTACGACGCCCGCCGCGTGGCCTACGAAAAGAAGGTCAAGGATTTCACGGCCCAACGCTCGGGCAAGTAGGCCCCGCCGGATCGGCTCCCCAAAAAAGAAAACCCCCGGAGGCCTGCCAAGCGGCTTGCCTACCGGGGGATGTACCCTAAGAAAAGGGGGGGACTTTTCTCAAGGACGGCCCTAATATAGACATAAGCGGCGGGCATGTCAAGAAGTATTAAGGCATTTTGGGGCGTGAAAAAGATCACAGATACAATAACTTGTTTTT
>JAKAGN010000089.1 GCA_021815525.1 Deltaproteobacteria bacterium | reverse complement strand
GAAGGCGGGGAAGAAAACGAGTCCGGTCTTTCTCTTCGCGGAGAGCATCAGTACTCCTTTTCCGCCCAGTCGGGGATGATCCCGGGAACGATGGTGAGCTTCAAGCGAATGTTCCGCCCCACCCGCGCCCCGCCCCGCACCATGTTGAACTCCTCCTTCTCGGTCACGGCGAACTCCAGGTCCGCTGGATTCGCGCCTTCGTCCGTGGCCCGCCGGATAAGGATTTCCTTGGCCAGACACAGGGCTTGGTCGAGGTTGAAATCACGGCGGATGGGGGTTTCGATGCCGGCCTCGGGAATGACCGCCGTGCCGCGCTGGGTGTCGGCCTGGAGGGTGACCTCGGTGGTGACCCGGGCGGCCGCCGCGCCCACCGCGTTGGCCACGTCGTGGAAGTGGGGTATGCGGTAGGGAAGGTTGAACACGGCCGAAAGGTAGGGCGCCAGCATGGGGGCCGGGCCGCCCAGGACGATCAGGACCTCGGGGGTGACCTTCGCGCCCTCGATGACCTCGTGGATGGTGTACACGGGCCGGGAGTTCACCGAGTGGAGGAAGGCCTCGGCGGAAAGCGCGATGGTCTTGGCCATGCGGGTAAGTATCCGTTCGGCCGCGGCCAGCGGGTGGAGGTTCAAGGGCCCGGCCACGGCCTCCATGGCCCGGCGGGCAGCGGCAAGGTCACCCGCCTCCAAAAGCCTCAGGACTATCATGGCGTCCGTGGGGGTGGGAACCGGTCCGCCGAAGGCCACCGCCACGCCCTCCCGCATGGGGCCGATCCGGAGGTTCCCCTTCTCGTCCACCCGCACCCGGCTGTCGCCGCCGAGGCCGATGGAGCGGGTCAGAAGCGAACGGATGGAGGTGCGGAACTCGCCTAAGGTTATGCCCCGCGGGACGCACAGGGGCACGCCGTCCAGAAGCAGCGCCATGTCGGTGGTGGTGCCGCCCACGTCCAGGATCAGGGCCGTCTCCTTGCAGCCGTCAAGGGCCAAGGCCCCCATCACGCTGGCCGCGGGGCCGCTCTGGGCGGTCTGGGCCGGAAACCGGTAGCTTCCGGCAAGGCTCACCGTGCCGCCGTCCGGCTTCAGAAGATAGCGCGGGGCGGTGATGCCCCGCCGGGCGAGGGTCTCCTCCAGGGCCGAGACGAAACGGTGGTGTACTCCGTGAAGCGCGGCGTTCAGATAGGTGGTCGCTATGCGGCGGGGAAAGTTCAGGCTTCCCGAAAAGAGATGCCCAAGGGCCACGTAGGAATAGGAATCGGAAATGAGCTGGCCCACGAGAAGCTCGTGGAGGGGGTTGCGGACGGAAAATTTCCCGGCGACGCCGGCGACACCAATCCCCTGCTTCCTGATGGCCGCCGAGGCCGCCAGCACGGCCTCGCGGTCTATGTGGGTCACCTCGCTGCCCCGGTGATCCATGCAGCCGGGCACCACGTGGTATCCCGGTCCCACCGAGAACCACGCGGGGTCCATGCCCGGGCCGGCCGTCACGATCATGCCGGCCGGCTCAAGGTGATCCTCCACGATGGCGTTTGTGGCGAGCGTGGTGGAGAAGACCACCCGCCGCACCGAGGCGGGGTCCACTCCGTCAAGAACCGCGTCCAGGGCGGTTTTCAGCGTGTCGATGAGGTGCGGCCGGTTGACGGTCTTCCCGTGGGCGACCACGTGGCCGTCCCTGACCAACACCGCATCGGTCTGCGTTCCGCCTACATCGAGACCTAGTATCATGCCCCACCGTGACATCACTTGGGAAGACGGCCGAAAGCGGCGAGAATCCTCCGGGCATTTCGGGTTCCATCCGAAGAACCGGACCATAACCAATTGTCACGCGATTGTAAAGCCAGACTGCGGGAAAACGCGAACTGCTGTGTTGCGCTTCGTCTTGCGCTCGGTCATGTATGAACAATACGCTCCCTTCGCGCGCGACTCGCGCGCCTTGCATTTCATCGTTTTCCCGCAGTCTGGGAGTGCGCGGTTAGAGACAATCTCTTTCATTATTTCGTCTTTTTCACGGCGAGGCTCCTAATCGGGGGCCGGCCAGAAACAGGGCCGAGAGGGTCTTGGCGTCGCGGATTTCGCCCCGGTGCGCCATGTCGAGGACCTGGGCGGCCGGGATGCGGTGGACCGAGAGGACCTCGTCGGGGTCCAGGTTCTGGGCGGCGGGTGAAAGCCTGGTGGCCAGGAACAGGTGGATCACCTCGTCCGAGTAGCCGGGCACGGGAACGATGGAAAAGAGCGGCTCGAAGCTGGCCGCGGAAAAGCCGGTTTCCTCTATAAGCTCCCTGCGGGCGCATTCGAGGGGGGATTCCCCGGGCGAGAGGGTCCCAGCGGGGATCTCCCATATCTCGCCCCCGGCCGCGTGGCGGAACTGCTTCAGGAGGAGTATTTCGCCTTCTTCCGTCACGGGCAGGATTGCGGCCGCGCCGGGGTGGCGGATCACCTCGAAAACCGCTTCCGCGCCGGTGGGAAGCAGCACGCAATCCCGCATGAGCGCAAAAACCCTGCCCTGGTGCAACAAATCGGATGGCGGCATGAAAACCCCTTTCGCGGAAACCCCGGCGGCCATTTTCGACGCGCCGCCGGGCCAAGGATCACTCACCCCGAAAACCGGGACGATGAAGGCGGTACCTCGGGGTATAGCGCGCGGGCGGCCGGATTTTCAAGGATTTTGGCGGACGGAATTTTTGATCGCGCAAAAAAAATCTGAAGCAGGCGCTTGAAAAAACCGGGCCCCCGGGAGGGAGGAGGAAAACCCGGGGGCCCTTGAAACCCGAACCTTTGGAACCGGCCGGGATGCAGGCGGCATTCGGTCGGTTCCCTTGGAGCCGGAAGAGCCTCCGAGCCGGACGGAAGCTTTTCCTTGGTTTCAATATAAGGCTGTGACTATTTATTGTCAATAGGAATTATTATTAATAACTTTAATCACGTTCAAGAAATGAATCTGTTTCCACGACATTGCTGCCGCTGTTTCTCTCTGCTCTTACGGGCAGTTAACAGCCTGTCTAAAAACGCGAATTGCTGCGTCGTGCTTCAAAGCCAATTTCGGTCACGTACGAAAAGTACGCTCCCTCATTGGCTTTTCGCACTCCTTACACTTCATCGTTTTTATCCAGGCTTTGTAACCAGCCTTTTTCAACGGGCTGTTAAGGGCCGTGCGCAAAATTATCCGTAACCTGTAGGGTCGCGTGCCGGCTGAACCCGCCTTAGGGCTTATAGCGGTTGTCATAATTTCATTCCGTTTGACCGGTTCCAAGATGTGGGTGGCCCCGGCAACGAGTTGCCGGGGTCATCAGGACAAGAGGTCTTTTGCCTGCGCCGTTGCTATCCTTCAGCAAAGGCCCTCTTGCGCTTCGCGCCCCGGCAACGAGTTGCCGGGGCCACCCAACACGGAGCCAATCGGCGCAGAATTATGCCAACCGCTATAACCAGCCGGCCCGCGAACTTTTCCGGAAGCGCACGTTTATCGAACAGGAGGGTTGCCCCTCCTTCGCTTTCACTGCGGAAGGCCGGCCGGCCGATTGCGAAGCCATACAAAACATTGCGGAGCTTGCGCAGCACGCGGAGCCATAGCGGGGGTCCGGGGGCGGCTTGCGCCCCCGGCCGCCGGAGGCTGCTTTTGCCTTACCTCTGTGGGACCTCGCCGCCGCGCGCGCCGGAGGGCTGCTCCTCCTGCTGCTTGGGCTCCGAGAAGCGGCAGGACAGCAGGAGGACGTCCCGGTCGAGGGTGGTGCGCATCTTGTATGGCAGGGTGAAGAAAAGCCGTATCATGGCGCGGTTGGTGGGGGACATGTAGGCGAAAAGTCCCGAGATGCCGCTTTCCCGCGCCCTCTGGGCCGTCATGTTGAGGAGAATTTTGCCAAGGCCCTTGCCCTGCCAGGTCTTGTCCACGGAAAAGGCCACCTCGGCCATGTTCTTGGCGGGGTCGGTGAGGTAGCCGCCCAGGGCCACCACCTTCTCGAACCCGAGGTCGCCGATCACGGCCACCAGGGTGAAGTCCTTGGAGTAGTCGCCGCCGAAGAGCCCCTCGATCTCGTCCTGGGCGAAGGTGGCCTTGTTGTGGAGAAAGCGCGATATGACGTCGTTCTTGTCCAGGCCGTAGAGGTGCTCCTGGATGAGGCGGTCGTCGGTGGCCTTCACGGGCCGGAAGAGGACCTCGTGGCCCGCGATGGAAAGCTCGCGCTCCATTGCGGCGGGGTAGACGCGGTGCATGATTTCCGATGGCGTGCGCTTCTTGGGGATCAGGCCCGCCTCCTTGGCCGAGTCGAAGAGCTGGTCGCGGAAATCCGGGTGCGCTATGGAGATCATGGAAAGCGCGCGCTCGGAGAGGTTTTTTCCAAAGAGGTTCACGGCGCCGAACTCGGAGACCACGTAGTGGACGTCGCCCCGGGGCACCACCACGGCCTCTTCGAGGCGGGGCACTATGCGGCTCCTCTTGCCGTCGAGGGTGGTGGAGGGAAGCATCAGTATGGCCTTGCCCTCCGGGGACATGGCCGCGCCGCGGAGGAAGTCGCAGATGCCGGTGACCCCCGAGTAGTGGTTGTAGGGGAGCGCGTCGGCGGCCACCTGGCCCGTGAGGTCCATGGCCTCGGCGAGCTGCACGGAGACCATCTTGCGGTTCTGGGAGATGACCGCCGGGTTGTTGACGTAATCGGAGGGGTGGAACTCCATTGAAGGGTTGTCGTGGAGGAACTCGTACAGATCCGAGGACCCTATGGCGGAGGACGCCACGAGCTTTCCCTCGTTTATGCCTTTTTTACGGTTGGTTACAACACCACGGGCCACCAGCTTCATTATGCCGTCCGTCATGAACTGGGTGTGGATGCCGAGGTCGTTCTTGCCCTCGCAGGCCAGGAACATGGCCCGGGTGGTGGAGCCCAAGCTTATCTGTAGGGTCGAGCCGTCGTCCACGAGCGATGCCACGTGCCGGCCGATGTCCAAGGCCGAGGCGAAATCCGGCGACTCGCCCACGGTGATGAGGTCCTCCTCGTGCTCGACGATGGCGTCCACGTCGTTCACGTGGAGAAAGCTGCGTCCAAGGACCCGGGGCATCCGCGGGTTCACCTGGGCGATCACGATGTCGGCGGCCTTGGCCGCGGCCATGGTGACGTCCACCGAGACCCCCAGGCTCATCCAGCCGAAGTCGTCGGGCGGGCTCACCTGGACGAGGGCGGCGTGGATGGGTATCCGCTGGCTCGAAAAGAGTAGCGGCACGGCGGAAAGGTTTATGGGGGTGAAGAAGCGGCGCCCGGCCGCGAGCCTTCTGGGCACGCCGGAGCCTAGGTAAAAGCTCCGCACGCTGAACTCGCCGTTGTCCGGCTCCTGGCCCATGAGGGTCAAGGGCGCGCTTTCGAGGCTCAAAAGGCGCACGATCTCGATGTCCGAGAGGCGCTTTTTCTGGGCCGCCAGCTCTTTCACCAAAAACTGGGGCTCCCCGCACGAGGTCCCTATGAAGACCCTCTGGCCGGAGGCGATCCGTCCGATGGCGTTCTTCACGTCCTGTTTCTTGGCTACGTAGTCGTCTGGCCAGTAACCGGTTGTCATGTCGCTTCCTTGGTGACGGGGTGCTTTCTTGAACAGGCATCAGCGCCCGTCCCGATTTCTCCCTGCGAGGTTCCGGAGGCCCCGGCCGGCGCGGCCGATGGGGCAGAAAACAAAGGGGCAGCGGGAGCATCCCAGCCCCGTGAGAAGAACGAAGATAAGCGCCCAGGCGCAAAGCCACAGGAAAAGCCCGCCCGCTCCGCCGGTGCGGAGGGTGCCGGGAAGGGGAAGGAGAAAAAGATACGCGAAGGCCAAAACATCCAGCCACAGGCCCGCCTTCATGGATCGGCCGTGCCGCCTCCTGAAGAGAAAAGGCACGGTTTTTCCGAGCGGCGATGAGCAGCTCTGGCCGTAATAGGGGCAGCGCGCGCAGATGAGATAGCGTAGCGGTACGAGAAAAAGGAAAAAACCGAAAAGCCACAATGCGAGCGTAACTAGGCTCGTGGTCCAAAGCATGGCGATTGCGATGACGGTCATGGGGATGAACGCAGCGCCGGTGGCAAGGCTCACCCACGCGGGCCAAGGGGCTTTCGCGGGGCAGCGGACGCCGTCCTGCTCCACGCAGGCGTCGCTCGATTGCTCGTCTCGGGTCATGGCGCGGTTCCGTTAGTCGCGTGCCGCCAATTTGACAAGGCGGCTCGGGCGTCAGGTTTCGGTCTCTTCCGTCTTGCCGGTTTTAGCCCAGGCCCTCCGGCTTTTTTCGATCTTTTTCCGCACGAGCCCCCAACTGGGACGGGTGAGGAAGGAGCCCTCCCAGGAGGAAAGCATCCCCTCGAACATGGCCAGAGGCACCGTGAAGGAAAGCTCGTCCGTGGCGAAGAACCTGCGGGCCGAGGGGTCCCAGCCGCCCAGGACGGCCTTTGGCGTTCCCAGGGCCAGGAACTTCATGGGCCAGGCCACGAGCCCCCCGCAGGCGGCTGACCAGGGCGAGGCCACGCACAGGGGATCGTTTGTCACGAAGCCCGCAAGCTGGTGGAGGCCGCTCAAGACTTCGGGCCGCGCGAAGAAGACGATGAAGAGCGGCTCCTCGCCGGGCCCGAAAAGGGAGAGGGGTTTGAACACGCAGTGCCGGGCCGGGGCCGGGACCGGGTCCATCTCGTCGAAAATCCGGCGCATCACGACGGGGTCGGGCTGGTAGTACTCGCCCTCCATGTAACCCGGAACGCCCGAAGAAACGTAGTGGACGATGGTCTCGGTCTGGGGCTTCAAAAAGCCCATCCAGAAGGCGCAGCCCGGGCAGCCGAAGTGCTCCGCGTCGAAGACCGCCGGGCGCTTCTTGATTCTGGCCCGCCTTACGTGGCCTATGGAGCAGGAGAAGGCGCCGAAGACGGCCTCCCAGTCGATGGCGTTGGCCTTTTCCTTCTCCAGGGTGGGAAGCGGCAGAGGCTTGGGGGTTAGGGCCCTTTCCGGCAAGGCGTCGGTGAAATGGATGCCCAGAGGCTCCTCGTCAAGGCCCAGGATCGAGAGAAAGCGCGGAAGCTTTTCCAGGATTTCGGGCTTCATGGGACTTGCTCCTTTTACCTCAATGTTTCCAAAAAGGATTGAAGAGCGGAAAACGCCTCGGAATCAAGGTCCCAATACTTTTTCTCCGCGCCTTCCCCCACGCATCTCACTATTTCCGGCATGGCCGCGAGAAACGCCTGGGCGCAAGCCTTGGCTGGAACCTTGGGCGGAGGCTTCAGGGTTTTTATGCAGTCCCGGAATGTTTCCACGCATTTCATGGCCGGATGTTTTTCCACGGATTTCAGGCACAGGTCTTCGAGCATTCCCCGCTCGGCGTTCCCCGGCATGATGAACACCCCCACCCTTGGAGTCCCTTGGGAAAAGACTTCCGGGCGTGCGGGCGTCGTAAGGCCCGGCAGGTTCAATTTTTCCGAGAGTCTTTTGAAAATGTGCGTGGTGGATTGAAAGACCCGGCTTGCTGAGCCCTCCGCGTCCCTTATGATTCCTATGATCTCCAAATCCCCTTCTCGTGGGGTGTTGAAGACGGAAAAAAGCTCGCGCTTGAAATTATCTTTTCCCCTGGCGTTTTGAACATCCACGCCTGTTATTCCAAGCGTTTTCAGCAATGCCTTTACCAAGCGCTCTTCATCGTCGCCTTCAACCATAAGCACCTTGGCTGCAGACCTTAGGGGATCCGGCATTTATCGCACCTCACGGTCGCGCTCCACGGAAACGCCCAGTATCTCGCGGTCATAGGCCACGGCCTTGTAATGGTCGTCTCTTCGTTCTATGCGGAAGACCCGGATGTCGTCTTCCTCGTCCCCTGTTTCCGCCAGGGCGCGCAGGGCCTCGTAGGAATGGGTGGTTGCAAAGACCTGCACGTTGAATTTCCGTGCAAGTCCCAGAACAGCCTTCCACATTATGCCCAGGGAGGAATAATGAAGCCCGTTTTCGATTTCGTCTATAAACACGGTGCCATTGGAGCTATCCGCAACTGCGAGCGCCACGGCAAGGGTTCGCACCATGCCGTCGCCCATGAAGTTTAACGGAACAAGGGTATTGAACCCAACGTCGCAGTTGACCAGGTCGTTTGCTGAAAGATATAGCCCGGTAAGCCTAGGCTCAAATTTTTTAAGGATTTCCATCATAGTGTCGAGTTGTTTGTTATATTGTATACGATCAAACCGACCAGTCATCATAGCGATTGCGTCTTTGGTTGTAAGTATATTAACTCTTTGATTTTCAATATTAATATTAGTAACATTATGGCCAACCGTGCTTATGCTATCCTCACCGTAATCAAGCAGATCATATGATCTCAACGAATTTGAACCATCTCTGATTTCAACTCGCAGGCCTGATTCGTCAGAGTGGATATTTTGAAGATAATTGATACGTACTGTTCTAGTTTTGTTCGCTTCCGAATGCTTAAGAAATATTTCCGGTTTTTCCTTGGTGTTCATTTTATTAAAAACAAGATTCAAGAAAAATGAACCTGTCTTTTTTAATTCCCTGATTTCGAGCAGCTTATAAGGTACTGCTGGGTCGCCTACGCACATGCCAAGGTAAAGCCCTTCCAGAATGGAGGTCTTTCCACAGTTGTTTTTGCCCACGAAGACGTTGACCCGCTTGAGATCGTCCACGGCAAGTTCCGTGATCCCCCGAAAGCCCTTTATGCTGAAGCTTTCAAACATGACGGCCTCCATTTGGGCGGGAATGGGTGAGAATATCTCGGCGACTCCGGCAAAACCCGTTCAGGCGTCCGTGTCCTTGGGGGCGATCACCGGCACCTTCAGGAAGCTCACCCCCTCGTCCTTCAACATCTTTTCCTCGGCCTTGGTGCTGACGCCCCTTATGTTGCGCGGCTCGCTCACCCCGTAATGCATCTTCAAGGCCTCGGTAGCGAAGCGGGAGCCCACGTCGTCGAAGTTCGATTTCACGAATTCCGTTATCCGCTTGAAAAAGGCAGATCGG
>JAKAGN010000088.1 GCA_021815525.1 Deltaproteobacteria bacterium | reverse complement strand
TTTCCCCTCCCCCCGGTAAAACGTTGCGCCTTAAAAGCCCGCTGAAAAACGCCGGATGCCAAGCCTGGATAAAAACGATGAAATGCAAGGAGCGCGAAAGGCCAATGAGCAAGCGTACTTTCCGTACGTGGCGGAATTGGCCTTGAAGCGCGACACAGCAGTTCGCGTTTTTAGACAGGCGGTTAAAGCCGCATCACGCAGCGGGCGTCCGCAGGTCCTTCCTCAGGATTTTGCCGACGTTGGACTTGGGAAGCTCGGTGCGGAACTCGATGAACTTCGGCACCTTGTAGCCGGTGAAGTTTTCCTTGCAGAAGGCTTTCACCTCCTCCTCGGTCAGGGATTGGTCCTTCTTCACGATGAAGAGCTTCACCACCTCGCCGCTCTTGGCGTCGGGCACGCCCACGGCAGCCACCTCGAGAACCTTGGGATGGCCCGCCACCACCTCCTCGATCTCGTTGGGGTAGACATTGAAGCCCGAGACCAGGATCATGTCCTTCTTGCGGTCCACGAGCTTCACGTAGCCCTTCTCGGTCATGAAGCCCATGTCGCCGGTCTTGAAGAAGCCGTCGGGGGTCATGACCTTGGCGGTTTCCTCGGGCTTCTGCCAGTATCCGTTCATGACCTGGGGCCCCTTGATGCAGATTTCACCCACCTGGCCCAGGGGAACCTCGGCGGCGTTGTCGTCGCGGATGCTGACCAGCGTGGAGGGAATGGGCAGCCCGATGAAGCCGCTGTATTCCTCCAGAGTCATGGGGTTCATGCAGGCCGCGGGCGAGGTCTCCGTCAAGCCGTAAGCCTCGATCAGGGGCGTGCCGGTCACCTGCTTCCAGCGCCGCGCCACGGGCTCCTGCACAGCCATGCCGCCGCCAAGGGCCACCTTGAGGCCGGAAAAATCGACGGACTTGAACTCCTCGTTGTTCAAAAGCGCGTTAAAGAGCGTGTTCACGCCCGTCATGGAGGTGAACTTCCACTTCTTCAGCTCCTTCACGAAGTTGGGGATGTCCCGGGGGTTCGTTATAAGAACGTTCAAGGCCCCGATGGACGAGAAGATGAGGCAGTTGGCCGTGAGGCTGAAGATGTGGTAGAGCGGCAGCGGCGTGATCATTATCTCCTTGCCCTCTTCCACGAAGCCGCCGATCCAGGCCCCGGCCTGCAGCACGTTGGCCACGATGTTTTTGTGGAGCAGGATTGCGCCCTTCGATACGCCCGTAGTGCCGCCGGTGTACTGCAGGAAGGCGATGTCATCGAGGGTTATTGCCGCGGGCCGGAAGGTGCGCTCGTCGCCCTTTGCAAGCGCGTCCTTGAAGGAAATGCACCCGGGAAGGCTCCAGGCGGGCTCCATCTTTTTCACGTACTTGATGACGGCGTTCACGATTGAAGCCTTGGGGAAGCCCAGCATGTCGCCGATCCTGGTCACGATGACCTTTTTGATGGGCGTGTTGGCCACGATCTTCTGCAAGACGGCGGCCGAGTTGGCGAAGATCACGATGGCCTTGGCGCCGGAGTCTTTGAGCTGGTGCTCCAGCTCGCGGGCCGTGTAGAGGGGGTTCACGTTCACCGCCACCATGCCGGCGGAGAGTATCCCGAAAAGGGCGATGGGGTACTGGAGGATGTTTGGCATCATGAGGGCAACGCGGTCGCCGGGCTGGAGCTTCAGCTCGTTCTGGAGGTAGCTGCCGAAGCGCTTGCTCATGGTGGAAAGCTCGTCGTAGGTGATGCTCTTTCCCATCTGGTGAAAGGCGGGCCTTGGGCCGAACTTGGCGTAGGCCTTTTCCATGATGTCCGGAATGGACGTGTAGCGGGAAAGATCGATCTCGGCGGGAACGCCCTTCGAGTACTCCTTGACCCAGATTTTCTCCATCGTTTGCCCTCCGTGCTCTCTTTTGGGTTGATTGACGCGCAACTGAGACCGGTTTTCAAGCCCCGGGCGGATCGCCCGCGTTTGGTGAAAATGAATTTCTTCGTTAGTCAATAAGCATAGCAAAATAAAATCGTCCGCCGCAAGGGGTATCGAAAAAAAAGAGAGAATTATGCCGCTAAAAGCGATTTATTTTTACGCCCCGGATATAAGAACATTGAATTGAAATTGTTTTTAAAAGGATGGAGGAGGGGCGGGGGGCCTCGGACCTAAAAGAGTTTGAAAAACCGATGAATTTTGATATACATAAGGGTACCTGCCTACCGGTCCGCCTGCGTGAAGTGAAAAATTTTGGACATAAGGAAGCAAAACCATGACTAATGAAGCCAAGACAGGAAACTTTCAGCAGGGAGAGAGAGTCCCGCGCACGGGGACTTATAAATGCATCTACTGTGGTCCGGACGGCATGGGGGCCAGGCTGATCAAACGCACGTTGGAAGGAATGGGGATGCCATATACTCCCCCAGCCCTTGCGCAGAAAAAACCGCCTCGAAAGTTTTTTAAGGAAGGAGATACGTTCCCAAGTTGCCCGAACTGCAAAGGCGCCCCAAGCGGCGTAGACCCAACGGGTTGGGACTTTGTGTCGGATACAGAAAAGAAATGGTGGCAGTTCTGGAAGTAAGTTAGTGCATTAGAAAAATTTCATCGTTCGATTCTTTTCGATGAAGCGGAGTCAGGAGACCGATCTCTCGCCGGTGTCCTGACTCCGCTCCATACGGCGGGCTGGCCCGGGGAAGCGCGGGCGCAAGCCGCCGGAAAGCGCCCGCCTTCAGCAAATTGGCCTCAGCGGATGCCGAATATGGCGCGGGCCTTGCGGTCCTGGGTTTTCGTCATGGGCTCCGGCTCCAGTATGAAAACCCGGCCGGGTTCAACCCGGCCCTTGCCGAGGATGTAGGCCTTTGCGGCCTGGGCCCTTGCAAGGGCCAGAATCCGGAGCTGGCCGTCCGTTATCCTGACGTGGTTGCGTAAAAGCTGCTCCATTTCCTGGGGAGTCACCTCCCGGGGCTTTCCCGCCTTGTCCAGGGGTTTCGGAAAATCCGCGGCCTCGAACGCAAGCTTCAGCACCGCCTGGTACTGATCCGGCGGAATCACCACGTCCTTGAGGGCGGCCGCCTCCGCGTCGGGCTTCTTCAGCATCTGCCTTTTGAGCATGTTCTCAAACTCGATGGCCCGCAGGGCCTCCACGTCGGCCGCCGGGTCGGCATCGCCCTTGATTTCGAGGCTCAAGCCCGGACGCTCGTAGAGCGCCTTTTCCAGGGAGTCCAGCTTCTTGGCGGTCTCCTTGCTTATGTCGCTTAAACCCGCCGCGAAATCTGCGAACTGCAGGTCCTCCCCCCCGCCGAACAGCGATCCAAGCAGGGTAAATGGCGAGGTCACGATCTTGGTGACAAGGTTCACAATCACCTTGAATATGATTCCGGTGATGGAGAACTTGGGGTCGTCCATGTCGCCCGAAACCGCGAGATCAAGGTCGATGACGCCGTTCCGGTCCTTCAGAAGGGCGATGGCCAGGCCCACCGGAAGGCTCGTGGCGTCCTTGCTTTCAACCTTGTCCCCTAGCGTCAGCTGGTCCAGGACCACCTTGTTGGCGCCTGCCAGCTGGCTTTGCCGTATCTTGTAGGAAAGGGTGAGGGATAGCTTTCCCTTTTCGATGAGCCTTCCCAGGAAGCGGCCGGAGTAGGGGGAAAAGGTCGGAAGCTCCAGGCCCGAAACCTTTACCTCCAGGTCGGCGTAGGCCTTGGGAAGCATGGGGGCTATCTCCCCCTTCACCGAAACCGGGGCGCTGTTTCCCAGCTGGCCGCTGAGGTAAACTATGGCGCGGGAGTTCTCATCGGTGGAAAGCCCCGTCATGGAGCCTGTCATGTCCATGTAGTCGGCGCTGTAGTTGGGCTTTATGAGGTTATCCGTAAAATTGAAATGCCCCCTTGAAAGGACGATCTCCTTTATCCGTATATCCGGCGGGCGCGCCGTGCGGGTGGCCGCCGGAGCCGCGCCGCGGGCTTGGACGCCTGCGGCTTGCGGGCCGGCGGGCGCCTTGGGCGGCAGCACGTCCGCGAGATTCACGGAGCCGTCCGGGTGGATGATGATGCGGGAATAGAAAGTGTCCAGCCCCACCTTGTCCACAGAGACGGCGAGGGGGGAGGTGCCGGCCTTGATCCTGACGAACCTGAGTGAGGCGAAGTTGAAGAAATCCTCCCTCATCTTTTTGTCGGACGAGGCAAAATCCAGGACCGCCGCGTCGCCTGAGAAGTTGAAGCGCGGCCGGCCGGTCGCCCTGTCGGTCCCGACAACCAGGCGGCCCCTTGTTTCCACCCGGCCCTTGGTCACCTCCACCCCCACAAGGTCGCGCCAGTAGGGTTCCGAGGTTCTCAAATCCAGATCCTTGGCTGAAACTTCAAGAGCGGCCGAAAGCGGCTGGAATCCCGCCTTGCCCGAGAGCCTGACGGAGCCCCTTTGCTGGACCCTGGCGGAGAGGTCCATCCGGGCCTCCGCGCCCTTTTTGGTGGAGAGGCCCGCGGCGGAAAAAGCTATGTCCGACAGGCGGACCCGGGCCGGTGTTTTTGGCGTTTTATCCGTGAAATCGACTTGATAGCCATCGAGCCGCACACGTTCCACTTGAACGGTCCAGGGGGGCTGGGAAGCGGCCGGAGCGGAGGGCGCCGGCGCCTTTGCCCGGCCCGGCTTCGCGGGGGGCAGCAGCGAAAGGAGGCTCAGCTTGCCGTCCTTTTCCAGCTCGAGACGGATGGCTCCCCTCTCCGTGGCGAGCTCGCTGACGGTGACCGTGCGGGTTGCGAGGTCCGCCTCGGCGACGCTTAGGGAAAAGCGAGGGATCCTCACCACCGGCTCCCTCGCGCCCCTGCCCCTCACGGACAGATCGTCCGCCAAAAGGGCCAGGTCCTTTACTACCACCTTGGGCGCCCGGCCTGGTTCGAGGCCGGCCAGATCAGCGCTGAAGGCCGCGCTGACGCCCACCGTTCCTTCGATCGGCTCGGCCTTGAGGTATCTTGAGTAATAGGGGTAGTAGCGTTTGAGGGGAATCGAGGAAACGGAGACCCGGCCCGCAAGACCAAGGGGAACCAGGCCGAGCTGCCCGCTGGCCTTTATGGATTCCTTGGCGGCGGTCGCCAGATAAAGGGAAAAGTCGGATTTTTTGCCCGGCTGATTGGAGAGATTGTCGAGCGCGAGGCTAAACGGCGAGATGGTGGCGGAAAAGCCGGGGGAGGTGGATTGGTCGGTAAAGAAGACCCGGCCCGATTCCACGCGCACCCTGTCCACCGCGAACTTGAACGGGGGGGCGGCGCCGGGGGCTTGGCCGGCCTTGCCACCGCCTTCGGTTTTTACGGCCGGAGCGGCCTGGGCCTTGGCCGGTGTTTTTTTCGCGGAGGCCAGAAGCTTTTCCAGGTTGGTCTTTCCCAGCTCGTCCCGCCGAACATGGAGCTCGGGCCCCACAACCCGGATGGACGAAACATGAAGTTCATGCGCCAAAATATGCGTGGGCGCGAGATCCACGATCACGCTTCCGATGGACGCCAGGGCCTGGCCCGCTCCTTCCTGGGCGGTGAGGTCCGACAGCGTCAGCCGGCCGGAAAGCACCAGGTCGCCGTCCTTGCCGCCAGCGTGATAGACGATGTCGGTCTTGAGAGCCAAGCGGGCCGAGGTCACCTTCACGTCCGGCGGCAGGGGGGCATAGGCCATGTAGGGGGGCAGGTTGAACCCGGAAACGCTGATCTCAAGCCTTGCATCCTGGTCGCTGGCGAAAGGGCGGCTCGTGGCCTTTACCGCAACCCGCGCGCCGTCGGCCAAAAACGCCAGATAAAACAGAACGTTGCGGTCCTTGTTGCGGAGAAGGGTGGAAAACTCGGATATGGAAAAGGAGGCGTCCTTGACCTTGTGGTCGATGCCTTTTACCCGGTCCTGCAGCAGCAGCGAGGCTTTTTTGACGTCGAGAAGAGCAAGGTTGAGCGGAAAGGGTTTCTTGGGCTCCTTGGCCGGCTTGGGTTTTTTCCGGGAGCCGAGCCTCTTTACGATGTCGGAAAAGTTGTATGTGCCGTCAAGGTTTCTGACCACCCGGACATAGGGCTCGGTCAGGGCTACGTGCTTCATTCTCACGGAAAGGGAGGGCAGGGACCATGCCTCGAAGTTGGCGTAAATTCCCGCCGCCCGGACAAAGTCCGCCCCGTCCTTGTCCTTTACCGCAAGGCCCGCCAGGGTCACCGAAAGGGTCCACGGGTTGACCGAAAGACCTGCCAGCGATACCTTCCGGTCAAGGGCCTCGGAGGCCTTTTTCTCGATCATGGGCCGGACTATACGGGGCAGGACCAGGAAGCCAAGGAGGCTGTAAGCCAGCGCCAGGGCCGCCGCCGCAACGGCGGCCATGACAAGAAGGCGCAAGCCGCGTTTTTTCTTTTTCGGGGCCTCTTTTTTTTCCATGTCAGCCTCGCTGGAAAATTGTGGGCGCCCGCGTCATCCGGGCCCGCGCCGTCCGATGGCAACAGCTTCGCACGGGTGTCGCATACATTGTTGTCTGACTGATTCACCGCGTTAATTATATCATTTCAGCCGGAATTTTTCAAGCAGGGCCGGCGGCGGCTAAGGGCGAGCCGTCTCCGGCAAAGCGCGATCCTTGACAATGAAGGCCCGGCCGTGAGACATAGAGCGAGTGATCGTTTTACATTTTTGACCGGAGGAAAAAGCGCATGATCTCTGTCGTAGCAAAAATCCCTCTCAAGGAGGGCAAGGCCCAGGAAATCATGGAATCTGTGAAAACCCTCATGGCGGGCGTGGCGAAGGAGGAAGGCACGCTTTTTTACACCGTGAGCGCCGACAGGAAGGCGCCGGACACGCTGGTTTTCATGGAGCGATACGCGGACAAGGCCGCGTTCAAGGCCCATTCGGAAACCCCCCATTTCAACGAGTTCATGGGAAAGGTCATGGGAGTCCTGGAGGGCGCGCCCGAAATCAGCGTCTTGAACGAGATATTGTCTGCGAAATGAAATCGAAAGGCGGCATCATCCCGGATTACAAGAAGGGGACGATGCGGCTCAGCGGCTGATTTCGATCCATTGAAGCCACGAGACCGAAGCCTCGCCGGTGTTGTCGGAGTCGTTCATCACCGCGAGGCTCGCGGGGCTTCCGGGCTCCTTGCCGAAGGCGGCGCGGTAGTCGGCAAGCACGTTCACGTCCTCCACGATCCATTGGCCGGCCTTCGAGTTTCCGGTCTCCAGGATCACCATCTTGACGTTATCCGCGTAGGGGCTCGTCAGTATCCGCTTTTCGTGGGGCTTGTTGGACCAGATGTAGAGGAGCGCGCTTCCGGGCGGATACTGGCCGTAAAGCGTCTTGGCCGCGCCGTAGCGGAGCCGCTGCCAGGCCGAGGCCTTCGCGGGGTCGTAGCGGAACATGACGTAGACGCGAAGCGCGTAGTCGTCGCCGGATTTTTTCGTCTCGTCGCCCTTTTCGTAAACGTGCTCGATCTTCCACAGCCAGCGCAGGCGAGGGTAAAGGGCCGCGTCGTAATCCTTGACCCAGCGGATGGCCGAGGCCGAGCGGTCGCTTCTGGCCTCCAGCATGGGAAGGCCGTCCTTCACCACCGCGGCGTAGGTGCTGTGCCGCTCTATGCGGGGAAAATAGACGGGCGTCCACTGGGAAAGCGTGTGGAAGTCCTCGCGGAACAGCACCGCGCGGGTCTTTTCCTCCGAAAGGGCGGGGCGGGGGGAAAGGACCAGGAGGAGGGCCGCCGAAAAAACGGCGAAAAACGCCGCCCCGCGCGGAAACTTGAATTTGGTCCTCATCTTGCGCGTTCTTTTCCTTGAAGATTTTCAGCGTAGGGTCTTCAGGTTCTCGCCTCGATGACGTTCAGGAAACCCACCGAATCGGCCGAGGGCATGGAAATCCGCCCGGCGAAGTCCCGGGGCCGGTGGACCGCGACGCTGCCGAACCCGGCGCGGCGGAAGGTCTCCAAGGCCGCCTCGTCGGAGGCGAAGTGGGCGTGGAGCTTTCCCCTGGCCACGAGCCCCACCAGGGTCTGCCAGAGCCGGAGGTAGGGCGCGGCCCGCGGGGGGATGTCGGCCGAAAGGTTGTCGGTGAAGTAAAAGCCGGCGGGAAAGGGGGCCATGAGCCGCGCCAGACGCGCCCAGAAGTCGCGCATGGTGGGCGCGTCGAAGTACGACACCACGCCCTCGGTGATGACCGCGATGGGACAAGCGGGATCGAAGCGTTTTCCGATGAGGTCCCGAAGGCTTTCGGCGCCCTTCTCGATTAGGATGTTCGCGGTCACCACCTCGTGGCCCGGGCCCAGGAGCCCCGCGTCGCGGAGTATCTCCCGCTTGCGGCGGGCCATTGCCGGAAGATCGGCCTCGACGTAGGTGAAGCCCCGGCCCTCGTGGCGCTCCATGAAGCGGAAGCCCCTGGGCGAGAAGCCGCAGCCCAGCTCCAGCACCTGCCGCACGCCATGCTTTTCCACGGCCTCGGAAAGAAGATGGTCGATGATGAGATGGCGCTGGAGGAGCCTGGTTTCGAGGTCCGATATGCCCAGAAGGTTCCGGCTCACCCACATCATGGGCCGCAGCGACTCGTACATGGCGCGGCCCCGGATGGTGGCGAAGGCCGCGTGCGAGAGCCCGTTCTTCACCCAGGTGTAGCCCGTCTGGTAGGCCGTTATGCTTATGCGGGAGGTGTCGGTTTCGGCGGGGCGTTCCATCGGCTTCACTTTGAAAGCACCTCTCGTATCCTGCTGGAAAGCTCCCGCATGTTGAAGGGCTTCTGGATGAATCCGTCGCAGCCCTGGTCGAGAATTTCCTGGGCCTGGCCGTCCCGGCTGTAGCCCGAGGCAAGCAAGGTCCGAACGCCCGGGAGCATCTTCTTGATGGCCGCGAAGGTTTCACGGCCGCTCATTTCCGGCATCACCATGTCGAGGATCACGAGATCAATGCCGCCTCCGAGTTCGGCCGCAACGGCGAGAGCCTCTTTCCCGCCGGAGGCGGTATGAACCGCGTATCCCATGTTTTCGAGGATGTCCTTTCCCACGTCGAGGATGATTTCCTCGTCGTCCACCAGGAGGATCGTC
>JAKAGN010000087.1 GCA_021815525.1 Deltaproteobacteria bacterium | reverse complement strand
AGCCGCGCTTTTCGAGGGCCATGGCCTCGCCGAATGGGAGGGCCGCGCCCTGGCGGATGACGTTCCGCACGGTGGCGGCCATCTCGGGGTTGGTGGCGGCGATGTCCCGGCAAATCTCGAGGACCCGCGGCATGAGGCGCTCGCGGGCAACCACCTCATTCACTAGCCCGGCCCGGAGGGCGTCGCCGGCGCCGATGAACTTGCAGGTGAGGGACATCTGGCGGGCCATGCGCACGCCCACGGCCTGGCGCAGAAGCTGGGTCATGCCCCAGCCGGGGTGTATGCCCACCTTGGCGTGGGTGTCGGCGAAGGATGCGTTTTCGGAGGCGATCAAAAAGTCGCAGTTTAGGGCAAGCTCGAAGCCGCCGGTGATGGCGTGGCCGTTCACCGCGCCGATCAAGGGCTTGGTGAGCCTTGCCACCACGTCCAGAAGGTCCGTGCCGTCGCCCTTGGGGTCCATGAGGTTGTCGGTGGAAAGAAGCGCGAGATCCAGGCCCGAGCAGAAGGTGTCGCCCGCTCCGGTCACCACTATGGCCCGGACCGCTGGGTCGGCGTTGGCCTTGTCCAGCCCGTCGTAGAGGTGGACGAGGAGCTTTTGGCTTATGGCGTTGCGCCGCGCAGGGCGGTTCAGGGTGAGAATGGCCGCGGACTCGCGGACCTCGTAGAGAACGGGGGAGTCGGGTGTTTGGTTTTCCATGGGGCCTTTCCTTTCACTCGAAAACGCCGCCGCCCAGGACCTCGTCGCCGTTGTAGAAAACGGCGGCCTGGCCCGGGGTGACGGCTTTGACGGGATTATCGAAGACGAGGCGGACGCGGCCGCCGTCCAGGGGCGTGAGGAGCGCGGGCGCAAGGCGTCCCCGGTGGCGGGCGCGGATCGAAACCCGCAGGGCGCGGTCCGGGGCCGGGATGATCCAGTTGACGCGGGAGACGGCGGCCGAGCCCGAGAAAAGCTCCTCCTCGCGGCCCACCACCAGGCGGTTTTCCTCGGGCGCCAGTCGCAGAACGTAGTAGGGATGCGCGGCCGGAATGCCGAGGCCCCGGCGCTGGCCCACGGTGTGGGCGAAAAGGCCCCGGTGCATTCCAAGAACCCGGCCGGCCGAGTCCGTCACCGGCCCGGGCTTGGGAGCCATGCCACGGGCCTCCAGAAAGGCGCGGTAGCCGCCGTCCGGCACGAAGCACACGTCCTGGCTTTCGGGCTTGACCAGGGGGGCGATCCCGAGCCGGAGCGCCATGCTCCTGACCTCCGCCTTGGTGAGGCGCGCGAGGGGAAAGAGGGCGCTGGCGAGGCGCTCCCGTTCCACCAGGGCCAGGAAGTAGGACTGGTCCTTGGCGGAGTCCGCGCCACGGAAGAGCCGCGCGCCGCCTTCCCCGGCCTCCACGCGCGCGTAGTGACCGGTGGCCAAAAAATCGGCCCCCAGGGCCTTTGCCCGATCGAGGAGGACTCCGAATTTTATCCGGGCGTTACACATGACGCAGGGGTTGGGGGTGCGGCCGGCGGCGTACTCGTCGGCAAAGGGGGCGATGACCCTTCTCTCGAAGGCCTCCGTAAGGTCCTCCACGAAAAGCGTTATGCCCAGAAGCCCCGCCGCGCGGCGAAGCGGATCGATCTCCCCGGCCGGGGACGCGCGGGTCAGAAAGTGCACGCCGAAGACCTCCCGGCCCTCCTTAGCCAGAAGCGCCGCGGAAACCAGGGAGTCCACGCCGCCGGAGAGGGCCACGGCGACCGGGGGGCTCATTCGGGCTGGGTTTCGCCGTTTTCCGCGGGCCGAAGCTCCATGGCGTGGGGCGGGCACACGGAGACGCACAATTTGCAGATGGAGCACTTTTCCTGGTCGAAGACGACGAGCATCTCGGGCCGCTCAATGGAAAGGGCCCCGGTGGGGCACACGGCGGTGCAGGAGCCGCAGTGGACGCATTTTTCGTCGTTGCGGCGTATCTCCTCGCCGGCGTTCGACACGATGATGCCCCGGCCCCTAAGGTAGCGCACGCCCTCGTCGAAGTTGTGGGGCGAGCCCGAAAGCTGGAGCACCATCTGGCCCTCCTTCCTTGGGCTGATGGCGGCATTCAGGATGGTGAAGGTGAGATCGAAGTTTTTCGCCAGGTTGCAGACGATGGGCTCCTGGACGTTGGTTCGCGGGAACTTTAGGATCAGCATCTTTTCGTACATGGAAAAAAGACCTCCGAAACGGGTGGCGGCTCATTCGCGTAAAGAGTAGGCCAGAGGCCCGGGCCTGTCAACAGGCTGTTTCGGCAATCGCGGGGCGCGGGCCGGTTTGCTTTCCCCCAAAGCCCGCGGCGCGTTTACCTTTTCAATGCCGGGCCTCCAGCATTCGCCGGGCGATGTCCAGGTTCTGGCGGGCCTTTTCGCTGTCGGGCCGCAGAGCCACGGCGCGGTCGAGGCAGTCAATGGCCTCCTTGATCCGTCCTTCCCTTATGAGGGCGTTTCCAAGATTGTAGAAGGCCTCGAAGAAGTTGGGGTCGAAGGCCACGGCGCGGCGGTAGTTTTCGATGGCGTCCTCGGGGCGGCCCAGCTTGCCCAGTATCACGGCCAGCTTGAATCGCACGTCCGGGAACTCGTGCCCGCCCGAAAGGGTGAGGGAGTACTGGAGGGCGGCCCCGTTGAGGTCGCCCGCCGCGTCCAGGATGTCGCCCAGGCCCGCGTGGGCCGGAAAAAAGTCGGGGGCGATCCGGAGGGCGTCCTCGAAGCACCGGCGCGCCTCGTCGCTGCGGCCGCTTTCGAAAAGGGCCTTGCCCAGGTTGGCGAGGGCCATCACGTTCCCGGGCGCGATGGCCAGCGCCCTCCGGTAATCGGCGATGGCCTCCTCCCGTTTTCCCAGGATGGCCAAAACCACGCCGCGGCCGTTGATGGAGTCCGCGTCCAGGGGCGAGGATTTGACCGCCCGGTTGTAGAGGTCGAGGGCCTCCTGGTAGCGCCCGGCCCGGGTGAGGGCGTGGGCCAGGTTGTGGATGGCGTCCGGGTAGTCGGGCTTGAGGGCCAGGGCCTCCTGGTAGGCCAGTATCTCCTGGTCTATGCGGTCCGTGTCCCGGAGGGCGACCCCCAGGTTGAGGTGGGCCCGGGGATTGTAGGGGGCCTTTCGGACCGTGTCGCTCCAGAGGGCTACGGGGCTTGCGTAAACGCCGTTCCGGGCGAAGGTGGCCCCGGTGAGGAGCAGGAAGACGAGGATCACGGCGGCTCCAAGGGCCCGGCGGGCCCGCGCGTCCCATCTTCCCGCGGCCTTTAGCCTTTCGTAAAGAAAAAGCCCGGCCAGGGCCGAAAGGGCCGAAAGCGCGGCCAGGGCGCCGTAGGCGCGGTGCTCGAAAAAAAGATCGGCAAGGGGAAGG
Organism: Deltaproteobacteria bacterium; assembly: GCA_021815525.1. Classification (GTDB taxonomy): domain Bacteria; phylum Desulfobacterota; class Desulfobacteria; order Desulfobacterales; family Desulfatibacillaceae; genus JACRLG01. The sequence goes on along the minus strand of JAKAGN010000087.1, from coordinate 5,646 downwards.
AACGAAGAGCTGGGAGCAAGGAGAAGGAAGAAAAAGGCGCCCCAGAACCCAGCGGGGCTCCCGCGCCTAAGCCCCAGCCCCACCGCGGCGAAAACGGGAAGCCAGCAGGCGACGGCGAGGGCGATCCTCCAGGTTTCCGGCCGGGGCATTCCGTGCGCGTCGAAGCAAAGGCCCAGGGGGAGAAGAAAGAGCCGCACTACGCGCCAGCCCATGACCGCCTGGACCGCGGCGTAGGAGAGGGGCGAAAGCGTCGTGGAAAGGGGCGCCGCCGCTAATGTCTTTCCCGAAACCGTCAAGAGGCCCAGGAACAGGAGGCCGGCCAGAAGCCCGGAGTACAGAAGGGGGGAGCGGCGCAGGCAGTCGAAAAACCGGTCGCGGACGAAAAGGCGGTCCCAGAGGAGAACCAGGAAGGGGGCCGCTATCATGGTTTCCTTCGAGGCGGCTCCCGCGAGCATGGCGGCCGCGGAAAGGGCGTGCCAGGGCCGGCTCTTGCCCGTCTCCCATCCCTTTACGGCGAAAAGGAGGCAAAGGAGGAGAAAGAGGAGCATCATCTCCTCGCTCCGTTGGGTGACGTAGGTCACGGACTCGGTGGCGAGCGGGTGGAGCGTGAAGACACCCGCCGCGAACAGGGCCGCGGCGGTGGCGGCGAGGTCCCCGGGCGGCGCGCCGCCGGGATTTGGCGGCAAGGCCCCGCGAAATCGCGCCAAGGCGAAGCTTCTCCGGGCCAGGGCGAAAAAAACGAAGCCGCCCAGAAGGTGGATGGCGAGGTTCACCAGGTGGTAGCCCGCCGGGTCCAGCCCGCCGGCCGCGTAATTTAACGCGTTGGTGAGGTTGACCAGGGGCCTGCCGGCGTTTCCGACGCCGGGCGCGGCCCACAGGGCGTTCCAGGGCGGCCACAGGTTGCGGATGGACTCGTTTTCCAGCACGTTGGACCGGTCGTCGAAAACGAAGGGGGCCGTCATGGCGCGCGCGTAGGCGGCCACCGCCAGAAGCGCGATGATGAAAAGGCCCGCCCGGGTCAGGCGTTCATCGGTCAGGCGTCCTGTCATGGGCTTTTTCCCCTTGCTTTTTGTTCTTGGGTTCCGGTTCCGGCGGCCGCCGGCGCGCCGAGGCGTCCGAGGTAGGCGGCGATTGCGGCATCCCCGGGGTTTTCACGGAGCGCCTCGCCAAGCTCCTTGCGGGCCTCCGCGATCCGGCCAGTCTCTGCCAGGGCGACCCCGAGGTGCACCCTCGCGGGATAGAAATCCGGGGCCAGCGCCAGCGCGCGCCTGTGGCATCCGATGGCCCTCTCGAATCGCCCGGAAAGCGAAAGGGCCATTCCGAGTGCGTCCTGGGCGTAGGCCGAGCGCGGGGAAAGGCGGGCGGCCTTTTCCAGGAAGCCCACGGCCCGCTCCGGCCGCCCCTCTTCAAGAAGGACGCGCCCCATGTTGAAGAGGAGCTGGGGATTCTCCGGAAAAAGCGCAAGGGCCTTTTCCAGGCGCGCCGCGGCCTCCCGGAGGCGTCCCGTCGCCAGCAGTGCCGAGCTTAGGAGCATGTGGGCCTTTTCGAAGTCGGGCTTACTTTCGACGGCCTTCCGAAACTCGCTTATGGCCTCGTCCTTCTTCCCGGAGCGGAACAGGGCGTCGGCCAGGTTGAAGCGGGCCATTGCGAAGCCCGGATCAAGCGCCACGGCCGCCCGAAGCTGCACAAGGGCCTCGGGAAGGCGGCCGGCTGCGATGAGGGCGCGTCCAAGCCCGTCCCGGGCCTGGGGCGAGCCCGGCGCCAGGGACTTCATCCGGCGGAACGCGGCCAGCGCCTCCGGAGACCGGCCCATGTCGAGGAGCACAGCGCCCAGGTTGTTGAGGGCCTCCGCGTACCCCGGATCGAGACCAAGCGCCCGCCGGTAGGCCCTTTCGGCGTCCGTCAGCCGCCCCTCGCCGGAAAGGGCCACGCCCAGCCCCAGCCAGGCCTTGGGATTTTCGGGGCTTTTAACCACGGTGTCTTTCCAGAAGCTCAGATTGCTCCCGTAGACGGCGTTGCGCTCCACCGCCGCGACCCCAAGGGCCGCGACCCAGGCCGCGGCCAGCGGAACCAGGAGGAGGGCGGGATTCCCCAACCCGAGGCGAAGGGCCAGGAGGCGGGCGGCCTTCCACAGCCCCCACGCAGCCGCGAAGCATACGGCCGCGAGCGGAAGGTAGAGACGATGATCGGCCATGAGCCGGCTCAAGGGCACCAAGGAGGATGAGGGCGCAAGGAAAAGAAGAAACCACGCGACGGCGAGGCCCGCTGGACGGCGCCTGTAAAGGGCGGCGGCCCCGGCCGCGGCGACGGCCGCCACCAGGGCGCAGGCCGCGAAACCCAAAAGGGGAGGGGGGGGATCCAGCACCCTGTCCGCGCAAAGCCCGGCCGGAAAAAGGGCGATGCCAATGTACCGCAAGACCACCACGCCCTGGGCGAAGGCGTAGGAAACGGGTGAAAGCCGGCTGTCCATCGTGGCCCGTCCCCAGGCCCCGCTATTGAGGTCCAGGACCAGCACCAGGAGCCATGCAGCAAAAAAACCCGGGAAAAGCGGGCGCGCGGCCGGAAGGACCGTCCGCCCCTCCTCCTTTCTTGCGAAAAAAGGGCGCAGGAGAAGTATGAAGAAGGGAAGGGCCGCAGCGGTCTCCTTGGAGCCGGCGGCCAAAAGAAGGGCGATGGAAGCCCCGAAATACCAGGGCCGGGAGCGCACGGCGGAAAAGCCCCGGATGCAGAAATAGACCGAAAGCAGGCAGAAGAAGGCGTAGAGGGTCTCGGGGCGCTGGAAGGCCAGCGACACCACGGAGGTGCTCACCGGGTGGACGGCCCACGCGAAGGCGGTGAAAAAGGCGATGGGGAGAACCGGGGCGCGCCCGCCGGGAACGAGGCGCTCCATGAGCCTGCGTAAAATTCCGAAAAGAAGAAGGGCGGAAAGGGCGTGGAGCAGCGCGTCCGTCAGGTGGTAGCCTATGGGATCGCTTCCTGACAAGGCCCAGTCGAGGGCGAAGCTTGCGTTGACCACCGGCCGCCCGGCGGTGCCCAAGGCCGGGTCCGCGAAAAACATTCGTGACGGGGGCAGGAGGGAGCGGATGGACGGGTTGTCCAGGATGTCCCGGCAATCGTCAAAGACGAAGGGCGCCCTAAGGACACCCGCGTAAACCAGGGCGCAGCCCGACGCAATGGCCGCCGCCATGAGGCGCGTAAGCCACCGGATGTTTTCTCCGGCCGTTTCCGTCCTGCTTCCTTCCGCCATGTTTTCCCGATAATTCGCTTGAAGGACAGTGTGAAATGGTTTAGTATTGCTGATCCGTAGCGTTCTTCCTTCTTCCGTTCCTCACGAACAAAGGCCCGGGAAATCCATCGCCATGTTTTCCTCGGTTCTTTTCAGGCGCATCTTCCGGCACCTTCTGGTCCTCATACTGGGATACGCGGCGGCCCTCTACCTTGTTTCCGCGCCTTTCATACGCCAGGCGGCCCGCAAGGTGGAAGCCCGCTCCGCCGTGAACGCCTTGAACAGCGTTTACGCGCTGGTGGAGTCGCAGCACTACGCCCTCTCCACCTATCGGGATTCCCTGGTGGCGGCCCGGAAGCGCGAGCTGCGCAACCTCTCGCTCCTCGTGGAGGGCGTCCTCGCCCAGCATCTCGAGCTTGCCCAAAAAGGCGCCCTCTCGGAAAAAGAAGCGAAGGAAGCCTCTCTTTCCTACATCACCACGGTGCGTTACGGCAACAACGATTACTTCTGGGTGGCCGATTACAACTCGGTCTTCCTGGCCCATCCCGATCGCGGGCTTTCGGGCTCCGACTTCTCCAAGACCCGCGACACCCGGGGGAACCCGATACTTCCGCCGCTCGTGGACCTTGCCCGCCAATTTCCCCAGGGCGGCTACACCACCTACTTCTGGCGACGCCTGGGGGCTTCCGAGCCGTCCGAAAAGCTCGCGTACGCCCTGGAGTTTCCCCCCTGGAAATGGATCCTGGGTACCGGGGTCTACCTCGATGACGTGGAGGAGGAGCTTTCCGAGCGCAAGGCCGGCCTGGTGGACAAGCTCCGGGAGGTGGTCAAGGGCATCGTGATAGCCCGGGCCGCCAGCATCCTCATCTTCGACTCTAACCGCCGGATCGTGGTGGACCCCGAGGCGGACTCCCACAACGCCCAGGCCCTGGAGCAGGTAAACCCGGTGACGGGCAACGCCCTTGCCGACGATCTCATGGCCGCGGCCAAGACCCCGGACTTCCGGCTCCAGTATCGCTGGGACCGCCCGGACGACCGGGGCGCGTTCCGCCACGAAAAAATCTCCTGGGTGCGCTACTTCGAGCCCTTCGGCTGGTACATAGCAAGCTCCGTCTACCTGGAGGACATCGACGCCGGGGCCCAGAGCCTGGGCAACCGGATCCTATGGATGACGGCGCTCCTGTTCGCATTGAGCCTTTTAGCCTCCACCTTTTTCGTCCGCAGGTTCCTGGCGCCCCTAAGGCGCCTTTGGGAGACGGCGCATCGGGTGGAGGAGGGCGATTTCACCGCCCAGGCCCGGGTGGAGGGTGACGACGAGCTTGCCATGCTGGGCGCCACCTTCAACAGCATGGTGCGCAGGCTCCGTGACAACATAGCAAAGCTCGACGAAAACGTAAGGAGCCGCACCGCCGAGCTGGATGAGAAAAACGCCAAGCTCAAGGACGAAATCGCGCTTAGGAGCACCACGGAAGGCGAACTCAAGGAAACCAACGAGAAGCTCACCCGCTGGGTAACCGAGCTGGAGCGCCGCAACCGGGAAATGGGCATCCTAAACGATTTTTCCGACATGCTCCTGGCCTGCCACGCCCCCGATGAGGCCTTCGCCGTGGCGGCCGAGTCGGCCGTCAAGCTCTTCCCGGGAAGCTCGGGGGCGCTTTTCCTCTTCGACGAAGACAGAACGGCCCTCTCGCCGGTTTCCACATGGGGCGAGCACGCCTCCTCGCTTGCGGCCTTCGCCCCGGAGGACTGCTGGGCCGTTCGCCGGGGCAAGCTCCACGCCGTCGAAAGCATAGACGGCGGTCAAGGCGGAACCCACGTGCTGAGGCTTTCCGGCTTCGGCTCCCTTTGCGCCCCCCTGGTGGGCCAGGGCGAGGTACTGGGCATCTTCCACGTCCTCTTTCCATCCCCGGGCCCCGAACTCACCCCCGGCCAGCTGGTCCGCCTCACCCGGAGCCGCGAGAGCCTGGCCATCACCGTGGCCGACCACCTGTCCCTGTGCCTGGCCAACCTGAAGCTCCGCCAGCGCCTCCAGGACCTTTCCGTGCGCGACCCCCTGACCGGGCTGTTCAACCGCCGCTACATGGAGGAGTCGCTGGCCCGCGAGATCAAGAACGCCGAGCGCGCTAACCATGCCGTGGGCCTCATCATGATGGACGTGGACCGCTTCAAGAACTACAACGACACCCACGGCCACGAGGCCGGCGACAAGGTCTTGAGGGAGCTTGGAAGAATCCTTTCCGAAAAGGTCCGCGGAGGCGACGTGGCCTGCCGCTACGGGGGGGAGGAGTTCCTGCTGATACTCCCGGGGGCCACCCTGGACGTCGCCTGGGAGCGGGCCGAAACCATCCGCCGCACCGTGGAGCAGAACCTCGCCGCAGCCGGCGACGGAAAGGAGCAAGAGTCCATCACCATATCCGCGG
>JAKAGN010000086.1 GCA_021815525.1 Deltaproteobacteria bacterium | reverse complement strand
CCCTTTGCGGGTTTTTCCAGCGCCACATGGAACGCGGGGCCATGCGAAGGCTCCCCCTGGGCGTGGCAATCGCCCTCGTTCTCGGCCCCTGCCAGGAGTACGGCAGGCTGCGGCTCGAGGGTGTCGCTTCGGGGGACCCTGCCCTTGCCGCCCATGACATGGCGGAGGGGGCATGGCGCGCCATGAGGAACGATTGAGGGCGCTTCCTGTTTCAATGCCTGTGATAAACCCTCTCGACCTGAAAGGACTATAGCCATGGAACAGCTGGAAGACGGGGAAGTGAAAAGGCTCCTCCACAAGGGCTGGATGACCCACGACGCCATGTGGTTCCAGCACTGCGCCTTGGAGTGCGGCATGGAAAAGGCCAACATCATCAACCGGGCCGCGGTCCGCTCCATGGCCAGGATCGAGGCGAAGAGGATATTGAAGGCCTTCGGCCTGGCCGGGATCGAATCCTTCGACGAGCTAAAAGCCTTCATGGAGGCCGCGGAGCAGGTGGTCAAGGCCGAGTTCATGAAGTTTACGGTGGAGTTTCCCGAGGAGAACCTGATGCGCGTCAACATGCCCCGTTGCTTCGCCCTTGACGGCATGACCCGCGCCGGGCTCGCGGGCCAGTACCAATGCGGCATCTTCGAGCGCTTCTGGGGCTGGCTCGAAGCCCTCGGGATACCCTACGAGGCCTCCCCCCGCGTGGAAGGCTGCATGATGCACCTTAAGGGGCGCTGCTTTAGGGATATTCGCCTGGATTTCGGGAAGGCGGCCGGGGCCGTAGCTTAAAAAAAAGCGGCGGAAAGCCACTTGGAAAGGCCTTCAACCGCGCCGAAAAGCTCCCCTGCCCCCTGATGTTCAGGAACCCATCAGGGCCGGGATAAGGTCCGCCACGATTTTTTTGGACGCGGATTCCGTATCGAAGGGCGAGCGCCCGGAAACGTCGGCCTCGATGAGGTTCGGTTCGTAAGGGAGAAATCCCAGGATGTCGAAATCGGCCAGGTTTTCCCGCAGGAAGGCCTCGTCCGCCTCGTTTCTCACCTTGTTCCCCACTATGGCGATCCTGGAGAGCTTTATCTGGCTTGCGAGTTCGCGCACGTGGCGGGCGGTTTCTATGCTGCGGCGGCCGGGCTCCACCACCACCACGAGCTTATTCACGGCCGCGGCGGTTCCGCGCCCCAGGTGCTCGATCCCGGCCTCCATGTCCATCACCACCACCTCGTCCCGGGCCAGGATCACGTGGCTCACCAGGACCTTCAAAAGGGTGCTCTCGGGGCAGATGCAGCCGCCGCCGCCCTTCTGGACGCCTCCCAGGCGCATGAGCTTGATGTTGCCGAGCCTGGCCGAAAGGGCCTCGGGAAGGTCGTCCACCTTGGGGTTCAGCTTGAAGTAGCCGCCTATGGAGCCGGGCCGGGCCTCGGTGCGCTCGTAGATCAGCTCCTTCATCTCGGAGATGGGGACGATCCTGTCGGCGCCCTCGATTCCCACGGCGGAGGCCAGGTTGGCGTCCGGGTCCGCGTCGATGGCCAGGACCTTTTTACCCATCTCGTTCAACGATCGAATGAGAAGCGCCGAAAAAGTGGTCTTTCCAACCCCGCCCTTGCCGCTCACCGCTATCTTCATGGTGCGATCCTTTCCTTTTACCTCGCCGGTCCATCGGAAAAAGTCCGTCGCACAATATAAGGGCGGAGAGGCGCCTTCGCAAACTTTTCCACGCACCGGCCGCGGATAACATGGAAATCAGGATGTACGGGAAGGATGGAAAAAGGCTTTTTAAAAAAATCCAAAGTCAAACAGCACGGTTCCGGCATTTTCCAGGCTCCGCTACAATCCGGCCTGGGCGTCTTCCATGCAGCGCATCAGCATCGAGAAGTCGGAAAGGCTTATGGTTTTGTAGTGGGCCATTTCATTGCGGACATAGCGGGCCCGGAGGATCGCCTTTTGCAGGGGGGCCTTGCGCCTGAGCTCCGGGGAGGCGTCGAAGATGGCGGCCAGGTGTCCCCATTGGCAGGCGCGGGCATTCCGGCGCACGTTCTCCAGTTCCTCATGGGAAGCCGGGCCGGCCCATCGCAGGGGCCAGCTTTCGCCGTAGCGCGCGCTCAGGTGGTCGCAGATCCTCAGGCGGAAGGAGTCGATGAGGGGGAGCAGAAGCTCCGCCTGCCCGGCCCAGATGCGATGGAGGATGTCCTCGCATCGTTCAAGAAGCGCCAGGGCTGCGGTGTGCAGGACGACTCCCCTCTCCGGGGTCAGGAATACAAGGCCCCTTGCCCAAGAGGGCTTGAGCGCCGCCGCCGGACGCTCATTGGTTTTGAGCCCCTGCGCCGCCCCATGCCCCGAAACGGCCCGGGCCGCCCGGTCGGCCTCTTCCCTGCTCCAGCCCCTGACGCCCGCGTAATCCACAAGCTTCGGCATGAGCGCGTCCATCCTGGAAAAATCCCATCCGTCCTCCAGGGTATCGAGAAGCGCGGGATCGCCGCAGCACAGGGAGGACAGCACGGACTCCCGCCACAGGCCTTCCAAGGGCTTTCCGTTTCCGCCGGAGAGCCTTGTCCTGCAAACAAGGCGGGTTTCCAGGATGGAGGGGAAACCCCACCAGTGCGCGACGGAGAGGTAAAGGTCGGGCTGGGGCGTTTCCAGTAGGGCGCCTTGCCCGGAGAGGGCCAGAAAGAGCATCAAGGGGCGTTCGCCGGAATTGGCCCGCGAATGGCTCGCCCTAGCCCATTCGGAAAAAAGCCCGGTCCAGTGGGCTGCGGCTGAAACGGGGCCTTCCTCCAATCCTCGTATGAGGATAAGGTCCGGCAGATGATCAAAGCTCAAGATTCCGTGGACGCCCTTGGGCTTGTACCCGTTCTCGTCCTCCAGTCCGAGGCCGGAGGCGATGCTTTCCACGCACCGGGCGGGCGAATCCTCATGCCCGGCCAAAATTTCGCGGGTATAATAGCCCAGGATCTCCGCAAGCGCCCGGACCTCGTCCACCACCCGACCGGCCGGCACATGTTCCGGCAAAAGCAGGAGGACGGATTTCATGGCCGCAAAATCATCCAGGATGCGGTTCTCCAGCTCCTGGAAGCCTGGAAGCCGGGCCGCCTTTCCGTGGCGCCTCATGACAGGAACTCGCCCGCAATCCTGCCCACCACCGGATCGAGTCTCAACGCGTCGCGCCCGATTTCGACGATTCCGTTGCGCCTCAGGTACTCCACCAGGTCCTTGGCCTTTCCGGCCAGCTCCGGCATCAGCTCCTCGATGTATTCGACGAAAAACTCCTTTTCCACCTCCTGGCCCTTGATGATGGCCGCCATGCGGTGGGCCGGGGAGCCCTTGTCCAGGCCCAGGCTTTCGATGAAGTCCCGGCGCAGGTCCGACCGCTCGGACGCAAGGTCCTTTTCCATCTTGTCCACGGCCTTCCCGGCGTCCGTGGCCTTTTCGCTCATGGACAGGAGCCGGGCCACAAGCATGGGCCAGCCGCCGGTGACCGCCATGACCCGTTCGCAGGCCCGATCGTCGTGGGCCTTTTCCGTGGGGGCCAGCGCGAGCCGCTGTTGCACGCCCACCACGTCGTAACGCAGGGGACCCACCACCGTCACGCGCTCCTCCAGCCGGTTCCTGGCCTCCACGGGGACGTCGAACCAGTGGAGGGCCGCTTCGGGGCCAAGGACGAAAATCACCCGGATCAGGCTGTACGGCACGCGACGGCTTTCCGCGAAGTAACAGGCGCATTCCACGAGCTTTTCCAGAAGCTCCCCGGAGGCCGAGTCCAGGAAAACCGCGGCGACCAGCTTGCGGTACTGCGTGCGCCTTTCCCAGCACTGGTGCAGCGCGGCCGCAAAGCTGTCCCTGTTGAGGGCCGATGGGCTCAGGTCCTCGAAGGCCCCGTAAATATCATCTTCGACATCGCTCACCGTGAAAAGCCCGATCGCCTCCCGCAAATCGGCGAGACCCTGGGCCCTCGACGCGAAAACCAGGTTCACGCCGTTTTCCTTGGGGTTCAGGAGCCTTTCCTGGAAGCGGGTCAGGGGGCTGAAGCGCCGGCAATCCTTGTCCAGGGGGGTATGGTAGGAGTCCACGGCGTCGGGGTTCATGTCCTGAGCCTTGGACAGGGTTTCTATGAGCTGGGCCTCGATTTCATACTTGGAGCCCATCAAGCGCACCAGGTTGGGGCTCCTCAGGCGATAGCGGTCCCGTTTCTTCACCAGGACTCCAAGCCCCACAAGCTCCTCCAAAAGACCCTTGCAGGTGGACTGATCCATGTCGGAGGCGCCCTTGGGCCACCATCCCTCCACTATTCCGGCCACGTCCGTGTTGCTGTAGTCCCTGGAGTAGCCGTTGTTGTCGCCGGCCTGATCCAGGATGATGCTTTTCACGATGGTCTGGTAACGGTAGCGGTCGTCCAGGGCAAGGGTAAGCTCCAGGCGCTTGCATATTTCGTCCTTTACGCTGCGCTTCCTGTACACCGCGTCGACAAGCTCCGGGCGCACGGGGTGGGGCGGGAAGGAGCGGCCGGTCCTGCCGTGGAGCATTTCCAAGAGCTCCCAGCAAAAAAGCTGAATGAGCCCCGGGTGATAGTTGGTGTAGGAGAGTATCCGAAGCGTGGTGACCTCGTCCACCTCGTAACCCAGGGCGGCCAGCGGCTCCTTGACGAGGTCCCGGGCGGCCAGCGGCTCCAGCGGGCCCACGCAGATGGACGAGCCGATCTGGATCAGGGGCTGATTGGGTATGTTCTGGTATCTGTTAACGTTGTGAAGGCCCGCGAAGACCACCTTGAAGCGCCTTCCGGTTTCGGCCATCAGCTCGCGCAGCAGGTCCACCATCCGGAACTTCTTTCGTGAATCCGCCTCCAGGAAGTTGTCCGCCTCGTCGAACATGAGCATGATCGAAAGGGTCTGATCCTCGTTCATGATCTTGGACAGCCGGCTCTTGAGCTCTTCCGGCTTGATTTTTTTATCGTCCTTTTCAAGCAGGCGGAACTCTATGAAGCAGTCCCTGACGTGTTCAAAGATGACCTGGGCCTTCTGGCCGGTGGTGGGATCGCCCACGGCCTTTATTTCCTTGACCTTGCAAAACTGCCTGCGTTCCGGATTGTGGAACTTCCTTTCCACGTGGCGGAGCAGGGTGGATTTCCCCAGCTGCCTTCCCCCGTAAACGAAGCAGCCGCCGCCGTTCGACATGAGCTTCAAGCTCATCTCCTCGCGCCCGAAAAACATCTCGTCGGGCACGTTCCCGGCGCTCACCGGCTTGTAAGGGTTGATGCCGCTGAAGGGAAGCGAAGAGCGCAGCATTATGGGCAGGCGGGGCTCGGGCCCGCCCGCGCAGTGCAGGAGCAGTATCTCGTCCAGGACCGCCATGAAAAGGTTCCTGTCATGGCTCTGGCGGACGATCTCGATGCGGCCCTCCCCGCTCAACGCGCCCAGGTAGAATACAAGGACGTGCTGGTGGGGAAGCCTGAGGCCGGTGATCCTGGCCACCATCTCCGCGGGCGAGGGCTGGTCCCAGAAGCAGACCACGTCGTAGCTGCCCGGGGATTCGGAGCCGAAGTCCGGAAAGGGCCTGGCCAGGTTTCCCGCCGACATCCTGACTACCCCGTGCCACCACTTGCCGTCGGTGCGGTCCGGCGTTTTGGCGGAGCTTCCCTCCGGGTGCATGGTGAAGCCCAGGAAGCACAGGATGTCCGTGACCATGACCCGGACGTCTGAAACCGGAGACTTGGTAAACTTCAAGGCCCAGAGCTTGAGATCGGCCCAGGTGCCGAAAACCCTGCCAATTTTTGACAGGCGCTCGGGGGGCAGGACTGCTCCGCAAAGGACGGATGCGTCCCCCCTCGCCAAATCGGTGGCTATGACCCGGGGCGGTTTCTTCCCGACGATCTTTTCCAGCTCGTCGAAGCGTTTGAAAAAGTCGGACACCTGTATGCCCACGCCGGCTTCGCCGGTGAACAGGGAGGCGTCGGGCTCCGCCTTGGTATCGAGGAAATGCTCGAGCTGGGCCAGTATTTCATCTATGATGCGGGTGTCGCCCTGCTCGATTCTCTGGGACATGAAGGAATCGATGCTCTTCTTTTTTTCGGCCGACATGGATGAAGCCAGTATCTCCGGCCTTATGGACTCCCACTTCCCGCACAGCTCCGCCATGCGGCGTTCGCGCGCCTGGCCGATGGCCGTGTCAACGGCCGTGAGCTCAGCTTCGATCCGGGGGAAATCCAGGGCTCCGTCAAGGTCGAAGCCTTCCACCCGGCCACCCGCGGCGGCGCGGTCGAACTCCGAGTAGATGCCGTCCAGGAAGGCCTGCTCTATCCTCGCAGTAAGCGCCGCTATCTTTCTCCTCATATCCTCGCGGCGTTCCGCGATCCTGTCCTCCACCTGCCTTTCCGCCACGAACTCGTTTTCGAAGCCGAAGGAGGCGATCATGGCGTTCTTGAAGCGGAAATCCCCCTTGTCCAGCCAATCCCTGTAGGTGGCTGCGCGGTCGGCGGGGCTGGCGAGCCCCCTGGCCAGGGCGGTCCGGTTTGCCCCGGGGTCTCCGGCCGGCCCGGCCACGTCCGGCATCTCGACCCCGGAAAACCAGAGCAGGCGGCGGGCAAGAGACGAATCCAGGCCGGCGGGATCAAGCGCCATCCATTTCCACCTTTCCGTGGCGGCCGGAACCGGGGCTTCCTCCAAGACGGACAAGTCGAAGTAAGACTGGAAATCGTACAGGCCGCGCCACAAAAGCTGCGCCCTTACGCCGTTCTCCAGCTCCCCGCGGCATTCTTTTTTCAAGGCTGGGCCGAGCTTCTTCAGGGCATCCTGGGCGCTGCTCCTAAGCTGCTTGGTCCGGGCCGTGACCCAATCCCCGCGATCCTTCATCTGTTCCAGGCGCCCCACCAGCCCGATCCACTCAATCACGATCCTCAACGGTTCTTCGGGCATTCCGAGGAGCATCTCGCGGGCCTTGCCCTCGATCTTGATCCGCTGCCCCAGGGCCTTCTGGGCGTCCTTTATCTGGCCCCTTATGTAATCGCGGTCGGCCCACTTTTTGGCCGTCTGGTCCACCTGCTCCCTTTTCTTTTTATCCCTTTCGTCCTTCATGACGGCCGTCAGCACGCTCTTGAGCTCCGAGCCCTCGCCGACCCAGTGAAGCCAGACCTGGGTTGCGGGCGGATAAGGGGTGCTGCGGGACTCGGCCTTGTGGTCCAGGTAATCCCCGGCCGCCCGCGAAACCGCTTTTATACGTTCCTCGGTGTTTTCAAGGCCGGTGGCCCCCCTCAAGTCCTCGGGCGTCAGCAGGATGTGGCTTCCGACCAGCCCCTCCATGGCCTCGACTAAGGGATTCAGCATGGGGAATTCAGGCGGGGTCTTGAGCCAGTCAAGGTAGGCGTGGGCGCCCTGGGTGAGAAGCTGGGGCAGCGCCGCGGCCAAAAGAAGCGTTTCGAGCCCCTTGCAGCGGTCGAGTTCCATGCGCTCCGGAATGATTGCTATGTCGGTGCTCAAGGCGCTTTGATCGAAGCCCAGGTGGCGTCCGCCCCAGATGGCCGCGATGAGGTCGTGGGGAACACAGGGCTCCTTACCCATCTCGGCGGTGAAGCGGTTGACCCAGTATGCGGCGCCCAGGTCGTCGGCGAGAAGGAGCTTCCAGGAAAGCTTGCGCCAGTTCTCCTCGTTCTCGGGAGCGTCGAGGCAGGCCTGGGCCGCCCCGGCCAGGTCCGGGCCCGATCCGGGAGCCTCTTCCCGGAAACGCAAGGCCTCGAAAGCGTCCTTTGCATCAGTCTTTTTTTCGGGCTCCGGCGGGACGGGCTTCGAGGTCTTGGCGGGCTTTTCGAAAGCAAGGGGGGCTGTGTCCTTCTTTTCGAAAGCAGCCCTCGCCCGCGGAGTGGCCGCCTGCTTGCGGCGCGGCTCCCGGGCTTCCTCACGGGGCTTTTCCTTGGCAAGAGCCTCGTGTGGAAAAACCGGGGGCTCATCCTCCGGCGGCTCCTCGCAGCCCGGGGCCGTGGCCGTGGATTTCACATCCAATGGCGCCCAGGGCGCGTCTTCCTCGGGCAAAACATCCCCCGATGGGGCTTTGCAGGCTTGCGCCTCCTCCGCGGGGACCTCGCCCTGCTCAGGCTCTTCGGATCCCGTGGCGTCGGCCTTGGGGGACTCCTCCACGCCCGCCGGAGCCTCGCCCCCTTTCCTACACGTTTCGGGCAGGCTCTTTGCCGCGTCGGGGGCGGCGGCTTCGGCTTCCGGAACGGCGGGTTCCGCGCCTCCGCGTGGCGCGCGCTCACCCGTATCCGCACTTTCGGGAGCCTCTTCGGCCGAGGCTTCCTTGGGCTTTTCCCCGGGGCTTCCAGCCGCTTCCTTTTCCGGGAGGGCGGCTTCCTCTTCCGCTTCTTTCGCGGCCGCTTCCGCTTCTTTTTCTTTGCCGGGCTCCGCAAGGGTTTGGTCCAAAACGCCCAGGAGCCGCTCCAGCTCGAGGAGCGACTTGTACCGGCGCTCGGTGGCCGCCGCCAGCTCGCGCAGGTTGGGGAAGCTCGCGGCCTGGGGCTCCTTGAGATCGGCTAGAAGGCTGCTTACGGTTTCGATATCCTTCAAGACAGCGTCCACCCTCTCTTTCGGGCAACGCTTGGGGTCCCAGTGGGAAAGACGCCCGGCGTCGCCGAAAGAAGCCAGGACCACCGCATTTTCCCCGAGCCTTTCCAGGGCCTCGGAAAGGCGGGCCGGGCCGGCGTTACGCTCCTCGAGCTTCCCCTCGGCCATGAGCCCAAGGCGTTCCGCGAACCTGGGAACCAGGTCCCATTCCGGGGCCTCCGGCGGAAGGGCGGCAAGCTCGTCCAGCATCTCGTCCAGGCGAGTCCCGGCGGCGGCATCATCCGCCCGCCCGGGCTTTCCCAGAAGGCAGGCCATGAGGCGTATCGCGTGTAAAGGCAAATCGGGACTAGCTTCAAGGACGCTTCCGGCAATCGAGTCCAGGTCCACGGCGGGCCACTCGTGGGGCTTTTCCCACGAGCAGTAATCCGGCCAGCAGCAGGAAGCGCCGCGCCGGGCAAAGGCATCCATGACGGCGTCGCGCAGGGAGGCGTTTTCACGGGCGCTCGCCCATGCC
>JAKAGN010000085.1 GCA_021815525.1 Deltaproteobacteria bacterium | reverse complement strand
AAGGCAAAGGCGCCTCCGGCGGCCGGGGAGACTACGTCCCCCCGGACCCCCGATAATGGCGGGGCGGATTGCTTCGCAATCCGCCCCGCGAGTGTTTATGAGGGCTTCGCATCCGGCCGCCCGAAGGCCGTCACGCGGAAGAGGCGCAGAAGGAACGGCCGCCGCAAGCTCCGAAGAAAGGCCCGGAGAGCTATTGTAGGTTGGGTGGTTCTTGGCCGGCAGGCCTGCGGTTCACCCAACAATTGTTCAATGAATCGGACCTGTTGGGTGAACCCGCGCTTCGCGCGGAACCACCCAACCTACATTTGAGCGCTCGATCCGAAGCCTGGATAAAAACGATGAGCTACAAGGAACGCGAAAAGCCAACGAGGGAGCGTACTTTTCGTACGTGACCGAGCTTGGCTTTGAAGCGTGACGCCGTAGATCGCGTTTTTATCCAGGCTTCTATTGCAGATAGCCTTCTTCCACCGCGAGCGCCGCCCGGGAGAGATAGTCCTCCAGGGAGTCGAATACGAGGTACTCCTCCACCTGGTCCCAGGCCACGCTGCTCCTTATTCCGGCGGCCCAGTCGTTGGGGGACACGCCGTCCGGTATGGCGCCGCACAGGAAGAGGCGCTCGCCGTTAAGCTCGAAGATGGGATCTTCCATCACCACCACGTGCTCGTAGTTGCGGTTGGCAAGGTAGAGAACCACCACCTTGCCCGAAAGGTTGGGAAGCCTCGTGGAAATGGTCGGCATCAGATCTCCGGCGTGAAGTTGTCCCGCCAGAAGGCGGGGGGCGTGAAATCGGTGTCCTTGAACTTGCGCTTTATGGTGAGAATCTCCTCCCGTATGCCGAAAAAGGCTTCCACCACGTTAGGATCGAAATGCCGGCCCGATTCCTTTTCAATGACGGAAAAAGCCCTATCCGAAGGCCAGGCGTCCTTGTAGGGACGCTTGGAGGTAAGCGCGTCGAACACGTCCGCGATGGCGGCTATGCGGCCGGGAAGGGGGATGTCCTCCTCCTTCAGGGCGAAGGGGTAGCCGGACCCGTCCCAGCGCTCGTGATGCGAAAGCGCGATCACCTCGGCCACCCGGATGATCTCGGAGTTGGAGCCCTCCAGTATCCCCGCGCCGATGGTGGTGTGGGTCTTCATGATCTCCCACTCGCCCGGGTCCAGCTTTCCGGGCTTTAAAAGAATCCAGTCGGGGATGCCGATCTTCCCCACGTCGTGCATGGGGGAGGCGTATAAAATCTCGTCGACGGTCTTGTCGGAAAGCCCCATGGACCGGGCAACGGCCGCCGAGTAGTGGCTCATGCGCTGGATGTGGCTGCTGGTGTCCTCGTCCTTGTACTCGGCGGCCAGCACCAGCCGGTAGATGGTTTCGAGCGAGGCCCCCTGGAGCCTTTTGACGGCCTCGGAGAGCTTCTCGCGGGTCAGCGCCAGGTTCTGGTTCTCGTGCCGCAAGCGGGCAAGCTCGGAGTTAAGCTCGGTGGCGCGCCCCTCCACCACCACGCACATGCTTTGAAAAGCGCGCAGAAGCTCGGCCGCCAGAAGCGGGCAGGTCGGGTCCTCGGCCAGGGCGAAGAGCGGGTCCTTGCGCGCGCTCTCGCCCCGGGTGACGCGCTTGGCCGCGGCGATCAGCCCCTTGAATATGCTGTTCAACACTTCTTCCGACATGGTTTGCCGCCCGCCGACTTGCAGTTTCCACCAAGGACTCGTTATGAATAACATTTAACACAGGCCGCAAACCCGGCGCAACGTCATTTGCAGCTTATCCCAAGCCGCCCGACAATTTTCCCGCGAAACGGCCTTCGCTTCAGAGCCTCAAGGTTTTTTGTCGCACATGCCGCCCATTACGTCAACTTTCGCGTGGCAAGGCGGCGGCCTGGAAAATCCCGGACCGGATGCGCGGGTTTCCTTGACAGGCCCCCAAAGAGTGCCTAAGACTTCGTGGGAGAATGACCGGGCTTTCACCTTCGGGCGGAGGAGTGGACGCCGTGGAACGGCGGGGCCGAAAAATCATGAGCTTGGCGGGGCGGGCGCTTTTCGTCCTCGCCCTGGCCGCGCTCCTGTCGGGCTGCGCGTGCCTGGCGAAGGCCCCGCCGCTAGCTCCGGGCTTTCCCGCGGCCGACGCCCTCATCGCTGCGGTGGAAAAGGCGAACGCAGCGGTTACGGATGCCCGCGGCCTCGGCCGTTTCCGCCTGGAAAACGCTCGCGGCGTGCTTTCCGGGCGCGCGGCCTGGCTTTCGGTTCCGCCCGCCAGGCTTCGGATCGAGCTTCTGTCGCCCTTCGGCCAGCCCGTGGCGACGCTCGCCGGGGATGGCGAGACCGTGGCGCTCCGTTCCTTCGCCGACGGCTCCTACAACTCCGGCGCGCCGGACGGAAGCCTCGTGACGGCGCTTCTGGGGATGAAGGTCCCCTGGGAGGCCTTGTGCCCGGCCCTTTCGTTCCAGGCGCCGGTGCTTTCCCACGGCCGGGCGGAGGTCAGGGAGTGGCGTGAGTCCCCTTCCGCGCCCCCCAAGGGATGGGAGCTTGTCCTCTCCCGCTGCGTTTTCGGGACCCGGGAGATCATCCGCTTCGACGCCGGAAGCCTCGCCGTCCGCGAGGCTTCCTTTTTCAGCGCCTTCGGAAAGCCGCTCGCCACGGTCATCTTCGAGGGCGGGCCCGCCGAGGGCGGAAGTGTACTGATCCGTTCGGACGCCAAGGAGGCCGCAAGCCTTGAGCTTTGGCCCGAACGCTTTTTCACGAACCGGGGCTGGGAGCCGTCCTCTTTCGCGCTCGCCCGGCCTTCCAAATAGGGGAACCGTCACGGACGCTGGGGTTAAAGGCAAGCTCCGGCGTACCAGTTATTTTGAATTTACGAATTGAAAGTGTTTTGGAAGGGGAGAGGGAGGGGGGGCGGGGGGAGGGGGAGGGGGGAGGGGGAGGGGAGAACCTTTTATTCATAAAAGGTTCTCCCCTCCCCCTCCCCCCGCAAATCCTTTCTTTTCTTTAACTTGAAGGGAGAACCTACGATGGCGCAGCAGGAAACGGGCGGGGGATGCGGCGGGAGCCGCGCCGCCATGGAGATCCAGGACAAGATGATCGAGTCGAGCCTTTCGCGCATCAAGCGGAAGCTCATTGTCATGAGCGGCAAGGGCGGGGTTGGGAAGAGCAGCATCGCCGCCAACATAGCCGTGGCGCTTTCCCGGAAGGGGCTCGCGACGGGGCTTCTGGACGTGGACCTCCACGGCCCCAGCATCGCCAAGATCATGGGTTTGACAACCCTTTTGGACGTCACGCCCCAGAATCTCATCATTCCGTATCCCGCGGGGCAGAACCTGAAGGTTGTCTCCATGCAGGCCCTCATGGCCGAGGCCGACCACTCGGTGATCTGGCGCGGGCCCGCCAAGCACGGTGTCATCCGCCAGTTCATCGCGGACGTTTTGTGGGACGACCTGGACGTCCTGGTGATCGACGCGCCCCCCGGCACGGGCGACGAGCCCCTCACGGTGGCCCAGGTCATCCCGGACGCCGAGGCGGTCATCGTGTGCACGCCCCAGGAGGTGGCCTGCGCGGACGTAAGGAAATCCATCCATTTCTGTAAAAAAGTGAACATGAGGATCGCGGGCCTGATCGAGAACATGGGGGCCTTTCCCTGCCCGCACTGCGGCAAGACCATACCGCTTTTCGGCGACGCCGAGGGCGGCGCGAAAACCGCCAGGGACGCCGACATCCCGTTTTTGGGGAGCATCCCCTTCGACCTTACGGTGCCCGGGGCCTGCGACCAGGGCCGCCCGGTGATGGGCACGGACGCCCAGACGCCCTTTGCATCGGCGCTTGCGGGCATCGTGGAGAAGCTTCTGGCTTAGCAGCCTGTCTAAAAACGCGAACTGCTGCGTTGCGCATCGCCTCGCGGCTCGGTCACGTACGAAAAGTACGCTCCCTACGCCGCTCGCTAGCGCGCCTTGCATTTCATCGTTTTTATCCAGGCTGTATTTCGTCCTTTTTCAATGGGTTGCCAAGCCTGATGAGGAAGCCTGATCGATAAATTCGAACCTAAGGGGGTAGCGATGGAACTGAAAAGCGTTGTCGCGCTGGTGACGGGCGGGGCCTCCGGCCTTGGAGAGGCCACGGCCGAGGCCCTGGTGGCCTCCTGCGGCCGGGTGGGGATATGCGACATGGACGAGGCCCGCGGCGAGGCGGTGGCGGCCCGGCTAGGATCGAACGCGATCTTTGTCAAAACCGACGTCACCGACGAGAAAAGCGTAGCCGCGGCCCTGGACAGGATCGTCTCCGCCTTCGGCACGGTGAACGTGGCCGTCAACTGCGCGGGCGTGGCCACCCCCGGCAAGCTCGTTGGCAAGCGCGGCCCCATCCCGATGGAGGCCTATGAAAGGGTCATCCGCATCAACCTTTTCGGCACCGTCATCGTCTGCCGCCTGTGCGCCGAACGCATGATGGCCAACGCCCCGGGCGAGGACGACGAACGCGGCGTAATCATCAACACCGCCTCCGTCGCGGCCTTCGAGGGCCAGGTGGGCCAGGCGGCCTACGCGGCCTCCAAGGCGGCCGTGGCGGGCATGACGCTTCCGCTCGCCCGCGAGCTGGCCGATTCCGGCATCCGCGTCATGACCATAGCTCCCGGCATCTTCTGGACACCCATGATGGCGGGCCTCCCGGAAAAGGCCCAGGCCGCGCTCTCCCAGATGATGCCCTTCCCCAAGCGCATGGGCCGCGCCCCCGAGTATGCGGCGCTCGCCGCCCACATCATCCAGAACCGGATGCTGAACGGCGAGACCATCCGCCTGGATGCCGCCATACGCATGGCGGCAAAATAGTAACGTTCAGCCCGACGGAAAACGCGATCCGCTGTGTTGCGCTTCGCCGCGCGGCTTGCGGCTCATCGTTTTCCGCCAGGCTGAAATTTTCAGAGTCCTTTGTTTTATAAGTTCTATGACCTGCGACGGCAGGCCTTCCTACCGCCCCTCTTCCGCGTAAAAATAGTCGGGCGGAAGGATGCGAAGCCCTCATAAAAACTGCGGAGCGTGCGAAGCACGCGTAGCCATTATCGGGGGTCCGGGGGGACGTAGTCCCCCCGGCCGCCGGAGGCGCCTTTGTCTTTTACGGGAGTTCCCATGCCCCTTACGATCGCCGTTTGCGTGAAGTCGGTGGTGACGGCCGCGCCCGCCGAAGGGCCCGGCCCCACGGTGGCCCGCTCCGTGGAGAACAGCGCCATGAATCCCTTCGACCGGGTGGCCCTGGAGCTGGCCTGCCAGCTTCGGGACGCCTTCGGGGGGAGTGTGGCGGCCATCTCGATGGGGCCCGCTCCCGCGCGCTTCAGCCTGGCCACGGCGCTGGCGGCCGGGGCGGACCGGGCGGCGCTATTGAGCGATCCCTTGCTTGCGGGGGGCGACACGCTGGCCACCAGCAGGACGCTGGCGGCGGGAGTGAGGAGGCTCGGGCCATTCGACCTGGTGATGCTGGGGGCGCGCAGCTCCGACTCCGACTCGGGCCAGGTGGGGGCGCAAACGGCGCAGATTCTGGGGCTCCCCTTCGTGTCGCAGGCGGTGGCGTTGGCGGCGGCGGAGGGCGGCCTCACGGTCACGAGGCGCGCCGACGGCTTCGTGGAGGTCTTCGCGGTCTCGCTTCCGGCGGCCGTCTCGGTCCACCCGAGGGCCGCTGAGCCCCGGGACCTGCCCCTTTCCTGCATCGCGGCGGCCTTCGAGCAAAAGCCCGTGGAGGTTCTTTCGGCGGCGGACCTGGGCCTAGATCCGGGAGAGGTGGGCCTCGCCGGGTCTCCGACGCGGGTGGTCTCCATGACACGGGCCGCGAAGAAGCGGCGCTGCGAGTTCCTGGAGGGAAGCTCCGACGCCGTGGCGGAGGAGCTTGTGGCGCGCTGGACCGCAAAGGGCTACATATAAAGAAATATTCTTCATTCCGGCAGGTTAAGTCCATGAGCGACAAGACGATCTGGGTGGTGATGGATCTACGGGACCGGCGCTTCTTCGACGGGAGCTTAAACGTCCTGTCACTGGCCGCAAGCCTTTCCGAGCGCGCCGGAACCGTGCCGGTGGCCGTCATCGCGGGGCCGCAGGAGGGCTCCTGCCCGGATTTCTCCGAGGCCGCCTCCGAGGCATCGGCCCACGGCGCGGAAAGGGTGCTGCGCCTGGTCTCTCCAAGCCTTCAAAAGGCCCGGCCGGACGTCACTTCCCGCGCGCTCGCCCGCGCCGTGGAGAGCCTGCGCCCGGCGCTGGTGCTCTTTCCCCTCTCCGACTTCTCGCGGGAGACCGCCGCGCGCCTCGCGGTCATGAGGAACGCGGGGCTCATAGCCGACTGCGAGGCCTTGTCCTTTGAAAACGGCGGCTTCGTGGCGGACTGCCCATCCTGGGGCGGCCGCGTCATGGCCCGGATCGGCTTCGCGGAAGGGGCCGAATGGGGCTGCGCCACGGTGAACCCCACGGCCTTCTTGAGGCTTCGCCGCGAGCGGCCCGCCATGTGCGAGGTCTATGAGATGGACCTTGGCGCGCTCGATGCCCCGCCCGGACTGGCACTTATCTCGTCGAAAACCGAGGAGCGCGACCCGCGCGGCCTGGAGCAAGCCGAAACCGTGGTGGTGGGCGGCGCGGGGGCCGGGGGCTCCGAGGGCTTCGGCCGCCTCCGCGAGCTGGCCGCCGCGCTTTCGGGCCAGCTGGGAGCCACGCGGCCCGCGGTCCTCAATCACTGGGCCGACGAGAGCCGCTTGATCGGCCAGACCGGAAAGACCGTCGCGCCCCGGCTCCTCATATCGGTGGGCGCCTCCGGGGCCATCCAGTACACCGCGGGAATCGCGGGCGCGGGCTGCGTCGTGGCGGTCAACCGCGACAAGTCCGCACCCATCTTCGACTGCGCCGACTTGGGCGTCGTCGCGGACGCCACCTTGTTCATCCCGGTCCTCGTGGCCAAGGTCAAGGCCGCGGTGCTTGGACGCCTGGCCCGGGACGTCTGCGGCGCTGGCGAGCCCGCCGCCGGCCCCCTCGGCGGCACCGGGGCGCTGGTCAAAAAGCTCCGCGAGGCCAGGCAGTGGTCCCGCGAGGACCTGGCCCAGGCCACCGGCCAAAGCCCGGAATCCATATTGGACGTCGAGGAAAACGCCGTGACGCCCTCGGTGGGCTTTCTCCTGAGGCTCGCCCGCGCCCTGGACGTGGACCCGGCGGCGTTCTTGAACCCCGGCGAACGCGAGCAGGTGGCGGGCCTCCGCGAGCAGGCCTACACCCGCCGCACCGAAAACTACTCCTACCAGACCCTCACTCCCGGCGCGGAGTGGGAGCACCTGCGGGCCTTCCTCATCACCATCGAGCCGAAAAAAGCCCACAAGCCCGTGGACTACAAGCACGAGGGCGAGGAGTTCGTCTACGTCTTAACGGGCGACCTGGAGCTCTCCCTGGACGGCAAGCCCCAAACCTTGAAACCCGGCGAATCCCGCCACTTCAACTCCATGACCCCCCACAAGCTGAAAAGCCTCTCCGAGTCCGAAACCTGCTGCCTGGTGGTGCTTTACACGCCGTAGGGAGGGGCGTGGGCGGATTTTGGGCCGGCGGAGGGCATTTACGGCATTGCAATGGAGGCTAAATGAAGGTCACCGTGGCCTCGTGCCAGATCGACGTAAGCTCTCTAAGCATGGAGAAGAACATCGCCGCCTGCGAGGAGGCCGTGAGAAGGGCCGCGGCGGAAGGGGCCAAAATCTGCCTTTTGCCGGAGCTGGCGGTCACAGGCTACACCGTTGCCTGCTACAACCGGCGGCAGGCCCAAAATGCCCTGCCCTTCGTGGCGCGCTTGGCGGGCCTGGCCCAAGAGCAATCTGTGCACATCTTCGCGGGTTTTTTACGGGAGCAGGACGGCAGGCTGCGGAACACCCAGGGCTATTTTTCGCCGGAGGGACTTTCCGGCATGTATTTCAAAAACGAGCTGGTGGCCCACGAGAACCTTTTCGCGGTCCCGGGAAGCGAGCCCGTGATCCACGGCACCCCCTTCGGCCGCATCGGATGCGCCATCTGCAAGGACATGCTGTATAAGGATGTTTTTTCGCCCTACCGGGGCCGGGTGGACATGATGGCCATCTCCTCGGCGTGGCCTGATTTCTCGCGGGATTACAAGCGGGGGCCGCTGGGCCGCGCGGCGCGCCACAACGACGTGCTCATCCGGGAGCTTCCCCAGAGGATCGCCCGCTACGTGGGCGCGCCCGTGGTCTATTGCGATTCCTGGGGAGGCCCCCACCGGCTTTTCGGCTCGGACACCTGGATGATAGGCGGCTCCTCCATCGTCACGCCCGCGGGCTTCGTGGAAAAGGGCGTCACCACCGGCGAGCAGACCCTCATGGCGGAAATCGAGCTCAAAAACACCGGCCCCGCCGACGACCCCGCCCCCTGGCCCAGCCGGGGCTGGCTCACGCCCGTCCTGGCCGCCGAGCACGCCCTTTACAAGACCGCGGGATTTGTCCGGGCCGCCCGGGAAAAGCTTCATAAAGGCTGAAAATTACGGAAAAAGCGGGCTGCAATCCACCCAATCAGGCGCGCAGACGCCCTGGAGGAAAAACCATGATCCGCTTTCCCGATTTTGACGCAGGTTTTGCGCACTCTCTGGAATGGGGGAAGCCGGGCCTTGAACAGGCCCTGGGTAGCAATGCCGCGCTGGAAGTTCTTGAATCCGCAAAAAGGCATTACGCGCACCTGCGGCCATCGGTTCCGGTGCTGAAGACTTTGGGCGGCAGGGTCAATCTGGCGGCCGCGGTGATGGTGCTGCCGGTCTACCTGGCCTTGTCCGAAAGGCTGGACCGGGACCGGGCGCTTTTGCTGGCGGCCCGGTTCAACGAGGCTTTTCTCCTGGCCTTCATGCATAAAAAAGCAGCGTTTTTGGTGAGGCGGGCCGCCAAAAACGCTTTTGCGGTAAGGGCGGCCATAAGGCTGCTGGCTTTTTCCGATAACCGCGCGGATGACCCCAACGGGTGGATGTACGAGATCCTGCCCACGGAAAAGGGGCACCTGGCGGATCTCGATGTGTTGCGGTGCGGGGCGCACAAGTATCTTTCGGAAAACGGCGCTCCCGAGCTGACACGTGCCGCGATATGCCCGCTGGACGATCTTTTCGCGGC
>JAKAGN010000084.1 GCA_021815525.1 Deltaproteobacteria bacterium | reverse complement strand
TCCAGGCTGCAAAAATTCAGTCTTTTTCAACGGGCTGCTATGGCAGCCTGCGGCCGTAAAGGCCGTCGGCCAAGTCGGTTATGCGGTCGATCTCCCTTTGCATCTCCCGCCTCTTAAGCTCCATCCCGGCCGGGGACAGGTCCTTTTCCACGAAGATGGGCCGGCCGTAGACGAAGGTGCAGTGCGTGCCGGGCCGGGGCAGCAGGAAGCGGTCCCAGCTCCTGAAAATGAACATGTCCCTGGCGCTGTAGGCCATGGCCACTATGGGCCGGCCGGTCTTCGCCGCCAGCGTGACGGCCCCTGGCTGGGCCAGCCGCCGCGGGCCCTGGGGGCCGTCCGGGATCACCACCCCCAGGGTGGGCCGCTCGGACATGCGGGCCGCCACGGCGGCAAGGGCCTTGGCCCCGCCCTTCCGGGAGCTGCCCCGCACCGGGAAGTGCCCCTGGCGGTGCAGCACCTGGGCGATGATCTCGCCGTCCTCCGAGGCCGACACCATGATGGTGGCGCCGATGCCCTTGTGGATGTAGCTGGCGAGCAGTATCCGGGAGTGCCAGAAGGCCGCGATGGCCCGGCCGTGGAAGACCAGGGGCGCGGCCCCGTACGGGTCCAGCACCTTAACCCGGCAGGTGGCGAAGATGGCGTCTATGGCGAGCTTTCCCGCCATTCCCACGATTCGCCACTTAAGATCGTCGCGGACCCACACCCCGCCTGTCTCGTTCAAGGGCGGATTTCCTCCGTTTTCCGGTTCATGAGCCCCAAGGCTATCCGGGCCGTGCGCTCCGAGGCCCCGGGCCCCCCCAGCTTCTCGCGCACCGCGGCCATTTTCCGCCGGGCGGATCCGGGATCGGCTAGGATTTCCGAGATGAGCCCCGCTATGGCGGCGGGGTTCGCCTCGTCCTGGATGAGCTCCCGGGCCACCTCGGTTTCGGCGATCAGGTTCGCTAGCCCTATGTGGGGCACCTTTATGAGGAGCCGCCCCAGCCGGTACGAGAGCCTTGAAAGCCTGTAGATGATGACGTGGGGAAGCCCCGAAAGGGCCGCCTCCAGGGTGACCGTGCCCGAGACCATGACCGCGGCCGTGGCTTCCGTGAGGGTCCGGGCCATGCCGCCTTCCCGGATCTCGATTTCGGGGGGCGCCGAAAGGCCCGAAAGCCCGCGCCTTATGATCCCCTCCACGAGGCCGGGCTCGATACCCGGGGCCACGGGCACCGCGAAGCGGACGCCGGGGTTCCTCGCGGCGATCAGGGCCGCGGCTTCCAGCATCAGGGGCAGGTGCCTCGTTATCTCCCCCGCGCGGCTCCCGGGGGCCAGGGCAACAAGGGGCGGCCCGGGCGGCGGCGCGTTTTCGGGCAGCCCCCCCTCCCGGTCCAGGAGCGGATGCCCCACGAAGGTCACGTCAACGCCGGCCTTCTCGTAGAGGTCCTTCTCGAAGGGAAGGATCACGGCCACGTGGTCGGCGCGCCTTTTTATCGTCTTCACCCGGCCGCTGCGCCATGCCCACACCTGGGGGGCTATGTAGTAGAGCACCTTCACGCCGAGCTTCCCGGCGGCCTTGGCGGCCAGGAGGTTGAAGTCGGGAAAATCCACCAGCACGAGAAGCCCCGGCCGGGTGAGGGCGAGAAGCTCCCGCGCCAGGAAGTAGGCCTCCGAGATGTCCCCCATCCTTTCGGCCACCTCGGTGGCGCCCACCACCGAAAGGCGGCTCGCCGGGAATAGTATCCTTACGCCGGCGCGCTCCATCTCGGCCCCGCCCACGCCGTAGAAGACGAGGCCGGGCGCCATCGAGCGCATGGCTGAAACCAGGCGGCCGGCGTGGGCGTCGCCGGAGGCCTCGCCCGCGATGATCATAACCCGCCGGTTTTCTCCGCCCTTATCCGCCATTGGCGCAGCTCTTTCCCCGAAAAGCAACAAAGAAGGCGGGAGCGGTCACCCGCACCCGCCTTCTCCCGAAACCGATTGAGGCGCTGAAAATTATTTGCCTGCGTGGCACTTGTTGCAGGCGATGGGCGCGCCCTCGTTGGGCTTCTTGTTGTTCTTCTTGTTCCAGGCCTTGTGGCACTCGCGGCAGTTGTCGTGCATGGCCGTGGCGTGGTACGTGACTTCCTTCTTCGTCCTGGCCGCTCCGGTGAGCCCCTTGAGGGCGGCGGGAGGCGCCTCGCCCGGAAGCTTGTGGCAGACGATGCACTTCTGCACCGGGTCGCCGTCCTTCAAGGTGGTGAGCGGCTTGTGGTCCTTGTCGTGATGGCAGTCACCGCACTTGGCGCCGTACTGGGTCGAGTGCTTCTTGTGGGAAAACATCACGATGGGCTTCTTGTGCGGATACGGGGCCTGCATCTTGATCACCTCGGGCGCCGCGGCCGCGTACAGGGCCGCCGCCGAGAAGACCAGGGCTAGGCCCAGGACCAGCACGGCGAAAATCCTCGACTGACGCATCTTTTCTCCTTCTCCTCCCTTTTTGTGGTTCCATCATGGGGCGCGATTCCGCCGCGCCCGCGCTTCGAAACCCGCTCGAACCCCAACGAATCTTTTCCTTATCAGAAAATAAGGGATTTCGTCAATCGTGAACCCTCTCCACAAGGCGAGGAAACTATGCTATGGTGCGGCACCAACGCTTCGGACAGACCCAAGGCCCGAAAGAACGGGCCTTTGCTTGCAAGGAAGATTTACCATGTGCATGCACCACGACCACAACTTCGGGGGCTCGGGGCATTCCGACCTGCCTCTGCCCGTGGAAATGCAGGAAAAATGGCCCCGCATCGTCCGCGAGCTTTCCCAGCTGCTGGCCCACGTAAAGGACCTGCGGCTGGCGGCCAACCCCGAGCCCCTGCCCCTGGAGATTTCACGGGCCGAGGAAAGCCGCCTCTTCAAGAACCTGCTCGCGGCCGCCTTCATGGAAGGCCGGCCCGGGGTGAAGCGCAACGTGGCCCGGCGCATGGGGGACGTGATCGGCGACTACATCCTCTGGCACAGGGGGACCTCGCTTCCGGTGGTCCACGAGCTGGGGACCCTTTCGGCCTGGTGGGCGGAGAAGGTGCCCCTTTCCGTCATGGACCGGCTGCGGGACATCGGCTGCTCGCTCCTCATAAGCGGCAAGGTGGTGCCCGTCCAGAAGGTGTGGGCTGACATCCTGGCCTCGCCCGTCATGTTCGTGGGCCACTGCGTGTGCAGAAGCTCGGGGCTCGCCAACGATCTTCTGGACAGAAGCGGCGAGGTTTTCACCCTCACCTCGGAGGCGGAGAACCGGATGCTCCTGGACCGGCTCCTGGACCGCGCCGCAAGGCTTCGGAAGACCTACGGGCACCTTCCCGACACGGATCCTTACTACGACGCCCTTTTCCAAAGGTTCGCGGAGCGCAAGGCCAAGGGTGACGGTAAATACGGGCTGGAGACCTTCTTCCGGGAGACCTACCCCAGCTGGGAGTTTCTGCCCGTGACCCCCCAGTACACCCAAAGCTGGATAAGGAGCCTCCACACGAACCGGAAGAACCGGCTTCTCCACAAGACCCTGGCGGTGGAGCTGGCCACGATCTTCTACCTCGCCCGGGGCACCATGTTCACCTCCATGAAGATGGTGGACACCCCCTACACCATCTGCTCCTGCCCATCCCCGGACCTGGGCGGGGGCTGCGCGCTGACCAACTGGTACTATTACGGGCTGTCCAAAACCTCCATACGCCCCAGCGACGAGTGCTTCGGAAGAAGGCGCGACGAAAAGGGCAAGGTGCTTGCCTGCAACCTCTTTCCGGAGCGCGGCGGCCGCGGCTGCATGGGCTGCGGCTGCCGGCACGGGGACGCCGACCCGCGCGGCGTCGAAACGGTCCTCGCCCAGGCCGACGCCCTCCTGGCGGGCTACGAGGCCTCGCTGTGACTCGACGGACGGCGGGAATGCAGACGGGTTACTTCCCGCGCACCGGGCAAGTTGATAGGGATGATCATTTTTGCTTGCTTGTTTTTTCCCGATGCTTATGCTAAAGTAATGAGAAAGCGATGAGCCGTTTCTTCTGCGGCTGCCACTGCGGACCCCAATAGAAGGAGACCCCCATGAAAAGAGGCGGCAAAGTATTCATCCTGCTCCTGGCGGCCCTGCTCCTGAGCCTCGGCGCCTCGGCCTTCGCCGCCGACGCCGCCAAGGTGAACCAGGCCATGGCGGGAGGCAGGCAATACCTGCGCGACACCCAATTCGCCGACGGCCACTGGAACGACAACTACCAGGGCAGGCCTTACTCCGCAACCGCCTTCGCGGTGGCGGCGCTTCTCGAAACCGGCGTGCCGGCCACCGATCCCGCCGTGGTGAAGGGCATCCAGTACATCCTTGCCGGCGCAGGCTGGGACGGCACTTACACCCAGCTGGGCGGCGGCAGCAACTACGATCACAGCTCGTGCCTGATCGCCCTTTCCCTTTTCGCGTCGGCCAGCAACCCGGCGTCCATAACCCTTACAAACATAATCCGCTCGGCCCGGGATTTCACCATCCACAACCAGTACCTTGGAAACAACGCATCCAAGGGCAGCTGGACCTACAGCGGTAACTGGGGCGGAGACAACTCCAACACCCAGTTCGCGGTCATGGGCCTTTGGTACGCCAACCGCTACCTGGGGGACAGCACATCCACCACGGACGTGCCCTGGGCGCAGAACCTCCTCACCTGGCTCACCAGCATCCACTACATGACGGACGCCCAAAACGGCTACGGCGTCTTTCTCTATGAGCCCGGCTACACCGGCGACTTCGTGGGAGGACCCATGACCGCCTCGGGCCTCTGGAGCCTCGGCATGATAGGCCAGGACCAGAACGTAATGGCCACGGAAGCCGAGGAATGGTTCGCGGCCCAAGGCACCTACCGTTGGGATGTAACGCCCGGGCCTTCTTACGGGGGCGGGCGCGATGCCTATTACTACTTCCTTTTCGGCATGTCCAAGGCCCTGACCGCCACCGTCGGTTACCAGAACAAGCTGGGCACCCCCCAGCGCGAATGGGCCACTGACTTCGTCAACCAGGTCGTGGACACCAACGCGGTCTGGCAGACCGGCGCCTCCCAGCCCGACGGCATCACCCGGGTGCACTGGGCCGGCAACCAGTGGCTCGACGGCGGCAACATCCTGGCCACGGCCTGGATGTTGATGGGCCTCACCTTCGTGAGCTTCGAGGTGGAGAAGAAGGAAGCCCTGCTTCCGGATCCTCCCGATCCCGACTTCCCCATCCGGGGCCTCATCACCCTCACCGTCAAGGGCAACGCCACCATCAGCCGGGCGGCCCGCCGCAAGGTCGGCCCTGAAAAGACGGCGCAGAGCGTGACGCTCCCCATCGGCGCCACGGAGTTCACCATCAACAAGGTGCCCGTGGGCGGGACCGTGGTCCTCTACATCAAGGTGCCCGACGAGGCCCTGAACCCGGCCAACGCCAATGCCTTCGTGGACGCCAACGGCAACCTGAAGGCCGGCCTCAACTGGTTCAAGATCCAGGGCGGCGCCTGGAAGGGCCAGGGCTCGGTGCCCATCGTCATCGACCGGGTGGCCAAGGAGATCCAGGTGACCCTGCGCGACGGCGGGCCCGAGGACAACGACGGACAGGCCAACGGCAAGGTGGACGACCCGGGCGCGCCCGGCTTCGGCAGCGACACCACCGCCCCGGCCAACGCAGAGCAGACCTTCTCCTCCAGCGGCTGCTTCGTGGACACCCTGTTCCGCTTCTGATCAAAAACCTTGGAACGCGGGACCGCCCCTCGAATATCGGGGCGGTCCCCGAAAAATGGAAAAGGGGGTCGCCTTGACGGCGGCCCCTTTTTTATTTCTTCAACTGAACGGCCTTTCATGCTTTATGGCAGCGGACCTCCCCCCTCAAAGCCCGCCAGCCGGAAACATGCCGGGCATGAATCCTTTATTTTTAGGGGGGATTCGATTTTCCTTGACAGCCCGCGTCATGTTTTTTAGAAATGAATAAACATTCATTGTCCGCCGAAAAGCGCCGTCCGGGATCGGCAGGCGCCCACAAAACCCGGAGGGGCGGAGAAAGTCGCGCAATGCCGGTCGCCAAATCGAAAGCCAACGGGAAGCACGAGACCATCCTGGCCGCGGCCGTGCGCGTGTTCGCGGAGGAGGGCTACTTCCGCAGCACGGTTTCCCAGATCGCCCGGGAGGCCGGGGTGGCGGACGGCACCATATATCTATACTTCCAGAACAAGGAAGACATCCTGGCCACCTTCGTGCGCCAGCACTCCCTGCAGTTTTTCGAGGCCTTCTCCGAGCGGGTGAAGGAGGCTAAAACCGCGGTGGAGAAGCTCCGGCTCCTGGTGAACCTCCACTTCACGGTGGCCCAGAGGGACCGCTGGAAGGCTCTCGTTTACCAGGTGGAGATGCGGCGCTCCTCGCGCCTCATGCGCAAGGAGATCAAGGACGCCTTGAAGGCCTACCACGACGTGGTGGGCCAGATCGTGGAGGAGGGCCAGCAGGAAGGCAGCATCCGCCACGACGTGCAGCTGGGGCTCGTTAAGCGCATGATTTTCGCCTCGGTGGACGAGGTCATCACCACCTGGGTCCTGGCCGGCGGCAAGTACGATCTCGCGGCCCTGGCCGACCCCCTCGTGGATCTCTTTCTGAAGGGAATATCATCCGGACCGGCGTAAAGCCGGAAGCGTCACGAAAAGCGGCAATCCAGGTCGGCGGCCTTCCCCCCAACTCTTTCCGCGCGGCCTTCCCCGGGGGACGAGACATGCTCTCGTCCCCCGGGCTGTTTCATCGCTCCGGCGGAAAACGCGATCCGCCGTGTTGCGCTTCATCTTGCGCTCGGTCACGTACGAGCAGTATGCTCCCTTCGCGCGCGACTCGCGCGCCTTGCGGCTCATCGTTTTCCGCCGGAGCGAATCCGCGGCCCCCCCCGCAAATCCTTTCCGGTATTTTTGAAATGGCTTCTTGCCCGCGCCCCGGCGTCGAGCCGGCGCGGCGCTTACCTGGTCCGCCTCATATCGTAAACCCGCCCCAGGGCGCCGAAAAACATTTTCCCCAGATTCAAGAGCCGCGGGTTCCGGGAAACCTCCCGCGCCACGGTCCAGGCCGCCGAGTCCTCTATGCCCCCGAACTGGGCGAGAAGCGCCTTGAGCCGCAAGAGATCGAAAAGCGGAAGGCCCGGAAGCGGCGACGAGTCGCGCTCCGCCGGAAAGCCGGGGCCTCGGGCCGCGGCCCGGCGCCCGCAGTCGCGCGGAATAACCCCTATGGGCCTTCCTTCGGCCAGGAGATGCCGGGCCGCCCCGGGAAAATCGAGGGGCCGGCCCGGAAGCGCTTCCCAGGCCGAAAAGCGCAGGGTCCCGCCCTGGGCGTAGTCCCGGAAGTTACGGGCAAGGGCCAGGATAAGGCCGTCGCCCACCGGCCGCAGGAGCGCGCCCGGCCCGTTTCCGGGCGAAGGCTCGCGGCCGTAGGAGCTCGCCGCGTCGAAGCCGGGGTTTTCGGCGAGAAAGCGGGCCTCGGCCTCCGCGAAGTCCCCCGAGGCGCCGGCCCCGGCCATGACGACAAAATCCGGGCGCTCCGAAAGAAGCACCGAGCGTAGCTCGTCCCCTTCCTCCCCGGCACGAAAAAACTCGAAACCGGGCTTTTCTGCCGGCAGCGGTAAATCCTCCCCCGCCCCCTGCCCGCGCCCGGCTATCACGGCCGCCCGCAGCACTCCCGAGGTCCCGGCCGAAGGCGCGCCAGGGGCCGTCTCCGGCCTCGCGGGCCAAGCCTCGAAACGGGACTCCTGCCCGTGGTTCACCTCGTCCTGGATCTTCCAGGAGGCGAGATGGATTTCCCAGGCGGTCTGGGCCGTCAGCTCGGGCGGCCGGGCGAGGGCTTCCGCGATCCTTTCAGCGAGCGCCTGGGAATCCGGCCGGAAGAGGACCTCCTTGTGGAAGGCCTCGGGCACCAGCTCCGGGATGCCCCCGGCGTCCGCGGCCAGGAGCGCGCACCCGGCCCCCATGGCCTCCACCACGCAGTTGGGGTGGTTGTCGGCCCGGTAGGGCACCACCACCAGGGCCGAAAGCCCGCGGCGCTTCAGCTCCTCCACGGCCTTGTCCCTGTCCGGGCACAGCTGGCGCAGCTTCCGGCGCGAGCGGAGCTTTTCGAGGCACTCGTTCTCGCGCGCAGAAAAGGGGTCCCTCTGCCCCAGGACCAGTATCTCGCGCAGGCCCGCCAGGGCCGAAGGGGGGAGAAGCGAAAGGGCGTCCACGAAGATGTCGAAGCCTTTCATATAGTTGCGACGCCCGAAAAAGACGAGGGAGCGGATGGGCCGGGGCGAAAAGTTGGGCGGCTTCCTGGGCAGCACGAAGGGGTAGCGCAGGACGCGGGCCCGATCCTCCGGCAGCGCGTAACCCGAGCGGCGGTAGAGATCCATGAGAAAGCGGGTGGGGAAAATGACCTCGTGGGCGTTTTCGATGGCCGCCTTTTCGAGGGCCATGCGCCGGAGGTGGTCGCGGTCGCCCTTGGCCTCGCCCGAGGCGTTTTCGAGGTAGACCTGGGTGCCGTGGCAGGTGACGCAAACCTTGAGCCCGGCCGGAAGAAGCCCGGCGCGGGAGGCCTGGACGATCCGAGCCCCAACGCCGTCGCAGTCCTGGACCTCGATGAGCCGAAGGCGCGGCAGGAAGGCCGCGGCCGCCAGCACCATGCAAAGCGCCAGGTCCTCCTGGGGAAGGGCCGTGTAGACGGCCTCCGGGAAAAAGAGGCCCGGGACAATCCAGCCAAGCTTCCTGGCCTGCTCCGGGGGCGGGAACATGCGCGGGTCGCGGTTGTCCCGGCCCAGGTAGCAGACCGCCGGGGCCCGGTCCCCGAGAAGCCGGCACAGCTCAGCCGCGTAGGTGCCTATGCCGCCCGAGTAGCCGAAATCCGAGTGCTCCCGGGTGACCAGGAGGCTCTCGGCGCCGGAGTGCGGCAGCCCGGCCGACTCCAGAAAGCTCTCGTAGGCCTCGTGCGACTCGAACCACTCCCACACCGAAGGGAGCGGCAGGCCGTCCCAGGCGTCGGCGGCAAGCGGCCTCACCCACTCGGAAGGCTCAGGATAGGAGGGCTTCATGGAGATACCCCGCGTAGAGAAGGGCTTTCAATTGAAAATATAAGGCGTTCCGGCCGGAAAGCACGCC